>DASUOA010000131.1:0-6412 GCA_036276895.1 Arenimonas sp.
GACGGGTTCTCGGTGGTGGCGCCGACAAAGAGGATGGTGCCGCGCTCGATATGCGGCAGGAAGGCATCCTGCTGCACTTTGTTGAACCGGTGCACCTCATCGACGAACAACACCGTGCGCGTCCCCTGCTCGAAGCGTACCTGCGCCTCTGCCAACACCTGCCGCACTTCGGCAAGATTGGCCAGCACCGCGGAAATCGCGCGGAACTCGGCCTCGGCGTACTTGGCCAGCAGCAACGCCAGGGTGGTCTTGCCGCAACCCGGCGGCCCCCACAGCACCATCGAGTGCACATGGCCGGCCTCGATGGCGCGGCGCAAGGCCGCGTCGGGCGCCAGCAAGCGGCGCTGGCCGACCATCTCGTCGAGGGTCTGCGGACGCATGCGCTCGGCCAGCGGCTTGAGGCCCGCGGGCTCGGCGAACAGGGATGGGGCGGCGTCGGCGCGGGTTTTGCTCACGGCGACATTCTACGTTGACGCGGGTGCTGCACCGGCTCGCCATTTTTCCCCATCGAGCAAGGCGTACCCGATCGGCGCTGCAACCGCGCGTGCCGTGATGGCCAGGCGCACGCGGTGCGCGGCCGGAAAGATCAGATCCGGAAGTCGCCACCCTCGCGCCAGCGTCGCTCTGGCCAGCGCGGGCAAAGGGCCTCGACCACGTCCATCAGCTCGACCCAACGTTGCAGCGGATCCGCAAGTGGTCGCTCGTTACGGCGTGCAAGGCCGGCCTCCACGACCAACGGTGGATCGCGCTTAACGGGTGGATTCGGCGAGGAGTTCATCGAACAGACTCTCACGGTCGAATAGCTCGAAGTAACCGCGCACCTCATCGAGGTCCAGTGCGCCGGCGTTGGCCACCAGCAGATTGCGGATGTCTTCGAGATCAAGCGTACGCGCAGGGTTGTTGACCCAGCCCTGCAGCTTGCAGGCAATCAGACCTTCTGCGCTGATCACCCGAACCCTCCCGATCGGCGTTTCGCGTGCCTGCGCTTCGGCGAGCAGGCGCCGTGCCAGCGGCCGATGTGCGTACATCAAATCCAGTGCATCGTCGCCGCGCCGGTAATTGGCAGCCTCCGAGCTGCGATATTCACAGCGGTAGTGAAGCCCGAGCAGAGCCTCGTGCGCACGCTCGACGTCATCGCTGTCGAGCAGCAAGTCGACATCCTGAGTCGCGCGAATCACCCCGTGCGCAGCGAGCGCAAGCCCGCCAATCAGTGCCGGAGCAGCTGCACATGCTGAAAGCGCCTGCAGCGCCTCGGCGATCTGTTCTACCAGGCGCGACATGGTAGTGCGAACCTCGGCCGGGCTACTCGGGCGAGAGGCCGAACTGATCGATGCCGCTGCGCTCGGCCAGCGCCAAGGCGTCGACTACCGATTGGTACTCGGCATCGCGATCCACACTGAGCGCGATAGTGATGCCGGCATCGCGAGCACTGGCTTCCTCGAAGGCGAGCTGCAGCTGCGGCCGCGACATCGGCCGGCCGTCGAGACGGAACAGGTCACCGGACTCGACGCGAAGTCGCAACGGCTCAACCCGCTCCGGCGGCGGAGGTGTGGGTTGCGGCAGGGTCAACGGAATCCGTTGCGTCATCATCGGCATCGCGATCATGAAGATGATCAGCAGCACCAGCAGCACATCGACCAGGGGCGTGACATTGATCTCGGCCATCGCCTGCGTATCGTCATGGACCGTGCTTGCCATGGCCGTGCTCCTCGCGTTGGACTTGCCGCCATTCCTACGCTTGTGTCGTCACGGCGTCAACGCACGACTCATGCGTGCTCCGGATTGGCCGCGAATTGCCAGGCTTCGGCCGACATCGCCAACACCCGCTCGCGACCGCCAAACTCGCAGGCGAGCCGCTGGAAGCGCTCGGAATCCGGCTCGGACACTGCCTCGGCCAACTCCAGGTACACGCTGCGCGTCCCGGCGCCCTCCAACAAGGCCAGCCGGGTGCTCTCCGGCAAGGCCAGCGATTCGACCACGCGTGCCAATGGCGACGATAGCAACTGCCCCAGCATGGACGTCGTGCCCAGGGTGAACAGCTCGCCGGGCTTGGGTTCTCGCGCGGCCTCAGCCAGCAGCTCCAGGAATCGCGCCCGCGCCAGTGCCATCTCCTGCAGCGCCACGGAGATCGGACGTCCGGAACTGACACGCACCAACAGCACCGACAGCCAGCGATACAACTCGTCGCGCCCGAGCGCAACCACCGCCTGCTGGATCGAACCGATCTCCTGCCTACGCCCTACGCCTGCACTGTTGAGATAGCGCAACAGCCGGTACGACAGGCCGACATCGGCCTTGATTGCAGCCACCAGCTCATCGGTCGGCGCGTCCCGCACGATCGAGTTGAGCAGTTGCAGCACCCGCTGCGACTGCGGCGCGATCTGCCCTGCTCCGGCTGGATCGCTGCGCGCCGCCAGCACGCAACAGGCGTAATCGGCACCGGCCTGCAAAGCGCTTTCCAGCGCATCGATGCCATCGAGATCGAAAGCCAGGATCGGCAAAGCCGCCTGCATGATCTTGCGCTCGCGTATTTCCTTGAGCACTTCGGTCAGCACGCGCCCCCCCTGCACTACCAGCAGGAAGTCCGGCTTCTCACTCTCTGGCAAGCCGTGCAGTGCATCGGAGCGCCAGCCGATCCGCGCCCCGGCCGCACGCCAACGCCGCAGTTGCGTGCCGACCGCATCCGGATCGGCCACCGGCGCGTCGAACTGCAACGCCAGCAGCGTGCCTTGCGGCACGGTGCCGACTTCGTCGAGCGCATTGAGTGCCACCAGCGGCAGCTCGGCGAATCCGACCCGCCCCGACTGCGCGCACATTCGAACAGCCATCATCAA
This sequence comes from Arenimonas sp., assembly GCA_036276895.1. Lineage (GTDB taxonomy): Bacteria > Pseudomonadota > Gammaproteobacteria > Xanthomonadales > Xanthomonadaceae > Arenimonas. Next base: position 2,835 of record DASUOA010000131.1, read on the forward strand.
CGCCGCCACGTAGCCCGCCGCTGCAGCCAGCTTCGGCGCCGCGCCGCCGCGCTGCAGCGAGTGCAGACCGACATGGAACTCGTAACCGACCACCTCGCCCTTACCGGACACCAGTGGCCGGCGGGCACCAAGAATGGGAACCGGGGCCGAAACCGTCGCCGCCACTGGCGCAACCGGAGTCGGCGGCGGCCTGTCGCCGCCACCGCGCTTGAACCAACGATCGAACAGAGACCGGAGCATGGTTCCGATGCTAACGGAAACCGTGCGCCGTCAAGGCCGCCCCGGGGGCGCTGGCGCGCCGGATGCTGCGACTACTGCTCGCCGACGCTGGAGAGGTTAGTGAGGTAGCCCTCCGGATCGCGCAACAGACTCAGCGCCTTGATCGATGCCGAGCTCCAGACATGCAGCCGCCACTTTCCGGTGCCGGAGCCGAACGCACCCACCAGCCCCTTGCTGCTGTTGCCGGATTCCAGATCGGTAGCCGACAGTTCGAGGCTGGAATTGGCGGACAGGCTCAGCATCACCTCGCCACCGGGCGCCCCGCCCCCCGCATCATCAAAGGCGGTCATCGTCACATCCACGGCGACGTTGTTCGGATTCACCAGGCGCAGCCAGCTCACCTGGTTGGGATTGCTGGCCGGGTTGAACACCGGCACCAGCAGCACATCGCCCAGCGTCGCAGAAACATCATGCACCGTGGTCAGGAAACCATCGGGAGTACGGATTAGCGACTGCGCATCGGCATCGCCACCAACGCTGAACTGCAGTCGCCAGTCGCCGCTGCCGGGCGCGACCGAGCCCGTCAGGCCCTTGCTGGCATTGCCCTGCTCGAGGTCCTGGGAATTGAACTGCTGTGCCGCCAGCGCCGGCATCGCATAGCTGATCGAGCCGCTACCCGATTGCCCGCCGTCGTCAATCGCGGTAACGCTGACGCTCTGCGTCGTCGCCGTGCGATTCACCGTGCGGACGAAGCCCTGCTGCTCGGTATTCGAGCCACTGGGCACATAGGGCAAGGTCAACACGCCTCCGGCATTCCCGGACTGGTCGGCCAAAGTGCTGAGATTGGTCAGGTAGCCCCCGGGATCGCGCAACAGGCTCAGCGCCTTGATCGCCTGCGTGCTGGAGATCGCCAGCCGCCACTTGCCCTCACCCCCGCCCAGCGCACCGCTGAGACCCTTGCCGGCATTGCCGACTTCGAGATCGGTCGACGAAAGCTCGATCGCCGCGCCCGCCGCGAGGCTCAGACTGACCGTGCCCGAGCCGGCCTGCCCAGCATCATCGCGGCCGGTGATCTGCACCGAGGCCGTCTGGCTGCCAGGGTTGACGAGGCGCAGCCAACTGACCTGGTTCGGATTGCTGGCCGGATTGAAGATGGGCACGACCGTGTTCCCGGAAATCTCTGGCGACACGCTGTGCACCGTGGTCAGGAAGCCGTCCGGCGTGCGCAGCAGACCTTGCACAACCAGTTGCAGCGGCGTCGACACGACCAGCCGCCAATCACCGCTGCCGCTGCCGATCGAGCCGGTCAGGCCCTTGCTGGGATTGCCGTTCTCGAGATCCTGCGAGTTGAACTGCATCGACTGGTGCGGCGACAGCGTCAACGACAAGGTGCCGCTTGAGCGATTGCCGGCGTCGTCGATACCCCAGACCTGTACCGCACCCGATTGCGCGCCGAGATTGATCAGGCGCACGAAGCCCTGCTGGTCGGTATTGGCTGCCCGGGTGAAGTACCAGAGGCTGTACTCCTGTGCCGCACTCTGGACCCGAATGGTGGCCGTGCCCCAACTGCATTCGGCGCCATCGCAGATCTCGTACTGGAAACTGTCATCGCCCGAGAATTGCGCGTTCGGGGTATAGGTGAACGAACCATCCGCTGACACGTCGCTCAGCGTGCCATTGGCCGGAAAGCTGTATCGCGTGAAGCTGGCGGTCTGGCCATCCGGATCGAAGTCGTTGCCGAGCATGCCGGGCGCTGCGACCGTCAGCGGCGCACCAGGCGTGGTGTGGAAGTAGTCCAGCACCGGTACCGGCGCACGATTGGCGGGCGCCGGGCGCACCGACAGTGGGATCACCGTATCCGCCCGTCCATCCGCGGTCACCCGGCGCAAGCGGATCTGACCATGCGTCCAGTTGAAGCGCTGTGCAGTCGACTGCGGCGTCGCCGTGATTTGCAAAACCTGGTTTGCGCCATCGGTCAGCGTGAACTCGGACGGCGAAACACTGATCGTGACATGGTCAGGCTCCACCACCTCCACCTGCCAACTGCCTCCTCCAACCATGTCCCTTACTTCGCGACGCGCGCTGCAGCTCGTCTCACAGTTGCCAAAGGACACGGAGGGGTAGTTGATCTTGGAAGGATCACCGCCCATGCCCGGATTGGCGGCACGGAAAGTCTGGAACCCGCCAGCGGCAGGAGTCGAAGGAAAATAGAGCCCCGCACGCGCCGCGTCTGCCAAGGCGGCGCGGCCAGCACCCGTGTCGTGCGGATCGGACGGCGTCACGCCGTCTTCGCGCACAACGCCGTCAGCGGCAGTGCCGATGATCGCCGACAGGATCTGGTCTGGCGTCCAGCTCGGAAACGCCGATAGCAACAGCGCCGCCGCACCGGCCATGTGCGGTGAGGACATGGAAGTGCCGCTGCTGTAGAAGAGGCTGTTTCCGGAAGCGGTGGCGGCAAGAATGCTCACGCCCGGCGCGGTAATGTCGGGTTTGCCGATGTCAGCCACCAGGCCTGGCCCGCGCGAACTGAATGAAGCCTGTTGGTCGGCCATGTCCGGGTTGCTGATCCAGCGCTCCCCCTCCAACCGCGCCTGGTGCCCGCTGCCCGTGGCAAGCCACGCCAACAGCGCCTGCGAGTCCGAGTAAGTCAGGTGGCTGGACGGAATGCTGTGCTGGTCGGCTACGATCGAGTTGCCCTCGCTGGCCTGGTTCAGCAACAGCATCGATGAAGCGCCCGCAGCACCTGCATTGAAGCTCTTCGCCACCCGCGGGTAGATTCCGCGATCACACAGGACCATCAACCCGGAGTAGGTGCTGGCCGTCCAGCTGGCCGGCTTATTGCCTCCCGTGGTGCTGTCGGTGTCCGCTCCTTCGGCGCACAACAGCGGATTCGGCCTGACCATGACCATCGGCAACCCGTTGGTGCCGGCAGTCCGGCCGGAACCATTCAGCGTGCCACCGCCCGGCAAGGGGCTGTTGCCACCACTAAGGAACACCCGATTGGCGATCTGCCGATCATGCGTCGATGCGGCGACCGACAGCACCCAAGGTGCGCTGGCAACACTATACAGAGTACCGGCATCCGGGCCATCGTTGCCCGCGGAGGCGGCAACCACGATGCCGGCTTCGCGCGCGGCGAGCATCGCATTGCCGATGGTGTCGTTCCAGGGGCCGGACGAGCCGCTGCTGATCGAGTAATTGATGACATCGACGCCATCCGCGACAGCTTGTTCTACCGAGGCCAAGGTCCAGGCACCGCGGCATTGCGCCTCGTCCTCACACGCCTTGTAGCTGATGAGATGTGCGCGTGGCGCAACGCCGGAGGTCGTAACGCTTTGCGAACCACTGGCGGTGCTCAG
>DASUOA010000132.1:0-2074 GCA_036276895.1 Arenimonas sp.
CGAGATCGAGAAAGTCGTTGTAGTCGAGGAAATCGCCGAGCACCTGCGGATGCACCATCAAAGTGGTCTCGACATCCTCCGGCTCGGCCACCGCCAGCAGGCGCAGCTCGTGCATCAGGTCGGCGAGCAGCGCCTCGACCGAAGTCGCCGGGCTCACCACCATGCGGATCTGCCGCTTGGCATGCACCGCCTTGGCGAACGGGCAGAGATTCAGGCCGATCACCGCCCGCTCCAGCCATTCGCGGGTGGCGCGGATCACCGTTTCGTCGCTGTCACGCCCGACCGTCATCACCGTCCTCCTGTGTGCCGGCAACGAATTAGCTGCCCAAGTGTGACTTATTTCCGTTGAAAGCGCGGTAGCCGACGTGATGCCATCAATGCCGGACTTCCCGCGGAAGGTGGAACGCCAACGGTCACCTCTTCAGGATCGCAACTACGCAGCGTGTCCGCCCGGGACACCCCGCCATGGACGTTCCCTGACGTCCTTATCCCGGCCGGCTCCCCATGCTGCCAGACCCGATCCGAACCCGGCCGACCAACGGCATCCGCTGGCCGCCCTTTTGGGGTCTGCCGGACCGTCTTTCCGTCGTTCTTCGACCGGGAGCAACCTCCGCGGGAAGCCCTCTTACCAGCCAGCGCGGATTCGCGTCGAGCCTTGATCCGGATCCGCCTGTACCGCCCCACCGGAGTAATTCGACCACTATGAAGACCGCACTGCGCCACGCCGACAGCCCCGCAAACCAGGCAGGCGCGCACTGCGGCCGCTTCGCACTGGAAGGCAGTCTGGCCGTCTACGACGTCGGTGAGGCCAAGCCACAGCTGATCGATGCGGTGGCCGCCAACCGCCGGCTGGAGGTCGATCTCTCGCGCGTCGAGGCGATTGATACCGCCGGCATCCAGCTGCTGATGCTGGCAAAGATCCACGCCGCCGCCCTCGGCCACGAGCTCAATCTGGTCGGGCACAGCCCGGCGGTGGCGGAAATGTTCGAGCTGTTCCGGCTCGCCGGCTACTTCGGCGACCCGATCGTGCTGCCCGTGGCTGCACCTGGCAGTACAGCCTCATGAGCGACGTCGGCGAGATCCTGCAAACGTTTTTCGCCGAGGCCCGCGAACTGCTGGTGCGGATGGAGGAAGGCCTGCTGCAGCTGGAAGACGATCCCGCCGACACCGATGCCATCCACGCCGTGTTCCGCGCCGCCCACACCATCAAGGGCTCGGCCGGGCTGTTCGACCTCAAGGACATCGTCGCCTTCACGCACAAGGCGGAAAGCCTGCTGGTGAAGCTGCGCGACGGCGCCATGCCGGTCGACGAAATGCTCATCGCGTTGCTACTGCGCTGCTGCGATCACCTCGGCGCCCTGCTCGACTGCGCCACTGCCGGCGACGCGCTCGATCCAGCGCTACGCGAGCAGGACCAGGAGCTGGGCGAACTGCTCGACAGCCTCAACCGCGCCAGCCTCCCGGCCGTGGTCGAGGCCCCGGTCGAAGGCCCCGAACCCGATGAGTGCAGCGAGGCCGACGCGATCTGGCACATCTCGGTGCGCTACTTCCCGGACGTCTTCCGCAAGGGCATGAGCCCCTCGGCAGTGCTGCGCGAGCTGTCCCGCATCGGCGAGTTGCGCCACGTGCACATCGTCGCCGATGCGATTCCCGAAGCCGCCCGCATGGACCCGGAATCCTGCTACCTCGGCTTCGAGATCCGCCTTGCCGGCGCGCTGGACAAGAACCGTATCGAGGACGCCTTCGAGTTCGTGCGCGAGGATTGCGAGCTGCGCATCCTGCCGCCCGGCAGCCAGATCGCCGACTTCGTGCGCCTGATCGAAACGCTGCCGGAAGACAACGCCCGCCTCGGCGAGCTGCTGGTCGCCTGTGGCGCCGTCACCCGCCGCGAACTGGCTGCGCTGCTCGACATGCAAGGCAGCGCGCATCCGCCCGGCAGCGGCGGCAGCAAGGTCGGCGAACTGGCGATCGAGACCCGCGCCGTACATCCGCAGGTGGTCGAAGCCGCCTTGAAAAAACAGGGCGAAGCGCGCAAGCGCCAGGCGCAGGAAGCCCAGCTGCTGCGCGTGCAGGC
>DASUOA010000133.1:0-2183 GCA_036276895.1 Arenimonas sp.
CCAAAACGCGCCGGCAGATCCCCAGGCCGACGCGCGGCATCGGCGACACACGCAGCGACACGGATCAGCACCAGATCTCCGGCGTGGTGGCCAAAGTGGTCGTTGTACAACTTGAAGTGGTCGACGTCGCACAGGATCAACGACAGTGGCCGTTGGTCACGGGTGGCGCGTTGCCATTCGCTGCCCAGCACCTGGTCGAAGCGGCGGCGGTTATAGATTTGGGTCAGGCCGTCGAGCGTCGACAGTCGCTCCAGTTCGTCGCGCGCCTGCTGCAGGTCACGGGTCCGTTCGACAACGCGCTCTTCGAGGTGTTCGATCAGCTCACGCAGCTGTGCTGCCATGCGCTCGAAGCTCTGCCCCAATTGATTGACTTCGCGCACCGGGCTGGCAGCCTGTGCTTCCGGCCGCATCTCGCCTTGCGCCAGCCGATCGGCACGGGCACTGATGCGCTCGATCGGCCAAGCGATCCAGCGCGTCAGCAGCAAGCCGATGCCGGCACCACTGAGCACCGCACCGATCGCCAACATCAGGGCGATGCGTGCGCTCTCCTCGACGACTGCCGAGAACTCGCGTTCGGGCAGCAATACGACAATGCGCAAGTCCAAGCCGTATCCATCGCGCAGTTCGCGAACATCCAGCAGATAGCGCTCGCCCGCCGCCTCGACACGCTGCCGGCCGCCCTCCACCGGCTGACTGGCCAGCAGCCGGCCAGCTGCGCGCAGCGCCGGATGCGGGTGCTCGACCGCCCGCAGCTGCCGGAAGTCTCTGCCATCGATCTCGAATACCGGCTCCGGTCTCGAACTTCCCAACAGCCTACCTTCGCCATCGACGACGAAGGCCACGCCGGCGCGGCCGACGCGGATGCCCTGCAGGTAGCGGCTGAGCTGATCCAGCGCCAGATCGCCGGTCAGCACCCCCAACAAGCGCCCGCTGTTATCGCGCACCGGCGCGGCGACACCGACACCCACGCTGCGGTAGACGCGATGCCGGTACACCGGATACCAGTAGAGTCCATCCGGCCTCTCAGCCACCATTTCGAACCAGGGCCGGCGGCGCGCGTCGTAGGCATCGCCTTTGGCCAGCAAGTCGCCACGCCGATTGCCAGGCAGCACCGCGAAGGTGTCCATGGTCATGCCTTCGTCTGCGAGGGCCGTCATCAACTGAAGTTCGTTGCTGTCGGGCGCACGCGACGCCCCGACATACTGGCCGTCGGCTAGGCCCATCGACACGAACGTAAGATGCGGCAAGTGCCGCATCTGGCTGACAAAACGGTGGATCAGCAACTGCGGCTGCCCCGCGTCGAGCTGGCCGTCGAGCAACGCCTCACGATTGAACTTCACCAGACGCACCGGCACGTCAAAGAAGTACTGCAGATGGGCATGGATACGCTGGCCGATCTCCGCCGCGAACTGTTTGCCGTAGTCATCCACCGCGGCCAGTGCGTTGCGGTAGGAAATCCAGCTGAAGGCCGCCGCCGCCAGCAGGAACACCAGCAGAAACGGCGCCGTAAGAAAGGTTCGCAGGGACACCGAACGATTCATGGCCCCTCCGCGCTCGCGCGCCGTCGACGGCCCGGCGGGTTAAGGTCAGCGGCGGCAACGTCCGCCCCGTCGCGTCCGTTCTAATCGGGTAAAACGTGCCGCATGGCCAAACCCGGCAACGAAAACGGGGCCCGCAGGCCCCGTCGGCATCGCCACGTCGGGCAGCATCAGGGCGCGAGAACGCGATCCCACTCCGCCACGCGATCGGCCTTGGCCGCCAATACCGCGCCAGCATCACCCTCGATGCGCACCGACTCGATCGAATCACCGCCACGGATGGCATTCACGACGGCCTGGTCCTCGGCACCCAGCACCTCGCCGAACACCGTGTGCTTGCCATCGAGCCACGGCGTGGCGACATGGGTGATGAAAAACTGGCTGCCATTGGTGCCCGGACCGGCATTGGCCATCGACAGCACGCCGGGCTTGTCATGGCGCAGGTCGGCGCGGCATTCGTCCTCGAAGCGGTAACCGGGACCACCGCGGCCGCTGCCCTCGGGGCAGCCACCCTGGATCATGAAATCACTGATCACGCGATGGAAACTCAGCCCGTCGTAGAAGCCGCGCTTGGCCAGGTTCACGAAGTTGGCCACCGTCAGCGGCGCCTTGTCGGCATGCAGGCGCAGGCGGATCACGCCACGG
>DASUOA010000134.1:0-6798 GCA_036276895.1 Arenimonas sp.
GTCGCCCATCCACTCGAGGTTCTCGATGCGGTGCTTGAGCGCTTCGCTGAGATTGCCGACCAGCTCCTGCATGCGCAGCTTCGATTCCGGCGGGAAGGCGACGTCGACGTAGAGCTGGCCCAGCGCCTCGCCCATCTGGGCATTGATGGTATTGAGCACGCGCTTCCAGCGCGCCTGCATCTCCTGCTGGCCGCGCAGGGTCTTGCCGTAGAAGTTGAAGTTCTCCTCGGCGAAGGCGTCGCTCAGGAAAGGCGCGGCGCTGTCGATCTCGTGAAAGCGCAGGTAGGTCTGCCAGTCGCCCACCGGAACGTCGGTCAGCATGGCGCTGACTTCCTTGTGGAAGTCGGGCTGCGCCAGCGAGAACATCGCCGGCCGCTCGAGGCCGTGGGCGTCGAAGAAGGCCGACCAGACGAAGTTCGGCGTCAGCGCGTCGGCCTCGTCGATGCTGACCGGGTTGTAGTACTTGGAGACATCGCGCGAGAGCTCTTCGCTGGACATCGACACCTTGGCCAGGCGCGTCTCGAAGGCCATCACCGCCTTGGCCTGCTCGGCGGCCGCCGCTGCGTCGGCACCGGCGAGCGTGAGGATGTTGGCGATGTGCGCGACGTAGGCTTCGCGCTCGCTGGCGTACTTGTCGTCGAAGTAGTACTCGCGATCCGGCAGGCCGAGGCCGCCCTGGCCGGCGTAGGCGATGTTCATCGACGAGTTCTTGAAGTCCGGGCTCGGGCCGAAGCCGAACACCAGGCCCTGGCCCTTGGTGTGGCTCTGGCGCAGCCACTCGGCAATCGCCGGGCCGTCGGTCAGGGCCGCGATCTGGTCGAGGATGGGCTGGATCGGCGCCAGGCCCGCGGCATTGATCGCCGCCTCGTCCATGCCGGTGGCCCAGACATCGCCGATCAGCTTCTCGGTGCCGCTGGTGTCGGTCTTCGCGGCGAGGTTCTCGACCAGCTTCTGCTGGATTTCCAGCGAGCGCTCCTGCAACAGCTCGAAGCTGCCCCAGGTGGTGCGATCGGCCGGCACTGGGTTAGCGGCGAGCCAGCTGCTGTTGACGTGGGCATTGAGGTCGCTACAGGCGGACACCGAGGTGTCGAGGTCGCTGGCCTTGAACGACGAGACCGGCGTCTTGAGCTGCGCCAGGTCGATCAGCGGCTTGGCCGGCGGCGGCGGGGCGGAGGCGACGGGCGCTTCGCTGCGCTGGCAGGCGGCGAGGGCGGCGGCGATGGCGAGCGCCAGCGCAAGGGATTTCGGCGGGGTGAAGGTCACGACAGGCTCCGGCCCGGAAGGGCGTGCAGGGAAGAAGGGGCCTGCGGGGCAGGCCCACCGATTCTCGGTGGCGGAGGGCGTCCCGGCATGGGCCGAAGGTCACGGCGTGGCGGCGCAGACCTGGTTGCGGCCGCCTTCCTTGGCGCGATACAGCGCCGCGTCGGCCAAGGAGAGCAGCTTGTCGTAGTTGGCGACGCCGCTCTGGCTGGCAACGCCGATGCTGACGCTGAGCCGCAGGCCCTTGGCGAACGGGCTGCAATCGATCGCCGCGACTGCGGCGCGCAGGCGCTCGCAGGCGGCGCGGGCCTGCTCGGGGCCGGTATAGGGCAGCAGCAGGGCGAATTCCTCGCCACCCCAGCGCGCCAGTGAGTCGATGTTGCGGAACTGCTTGCGAATGACCTCCGCCACCGCCTTGAGCGCTTCATCGCCGACCGCGTGCGACCAGTCGTCGTTGACCCGCTTGAAGTGGTCGAGGTCGAGGATGGCCAGGCATAGCGGATGCCCGGCGCGCTCGGCGCGGGCGAACTCCAATTCGAGGGCTTCGTCGAAGGCGCGACGGTTCATCAGGCCGGTCAGCGCATCCTCGCGCGCCTGGCGTTCGAAGGCTTCGGACTTCTGCCGTAGCTGGTCGAGCAGACGTTCGCGCTCGCTGTCCATGGCCAGCAGCTTCTCGGTCTGCCGGCGCAGGTCCGTGGTGCGCGAGTCGACCAGCTCGCCCAGTTGCCGCGCGCGATCGCGCAGGCTGCGCAGGCGCCAGCGAATGCCGAGCACCGCGCCCAGCAGGATCGCCAACAGCGATGCGATCTGTACGTCGATGCGTTGCCACCACTGAGGCTCGATGCCGAAGCGCAGCACCGCGTCGTCCTCGCTCCAGCGACCGCTGGGGTGCGCGGCGGCGACGTGCAACTCGTAACTGCCTGGCGCGAGGTTGGTGAACTGCGCATAGGGCTGGTTGCCGCGTTCCACCCAGTTGGCGTCGAAACCCAGCAGCCGGTAGCGGTAGCGGATGCGTTGCGACATCGCGAAGCTCAGGCCAGCGAATTCGAGCTCGATGCGCTGGCTGCCGGCGGGCAGGCGCTGGTCCTGCTGCAGCGGGTACTCGCCGTCGTCGACGCGGAAGGACTCGATCACCACCGGCGGCGGCGTCTCGGCGAATTGCGCCAGTCGTTGCGGCTGCACATGGGCGACGCCGACCGCGGTGGCGATCCACACCGAGCCATCTGCGCGCAAGGTGGCCGAAGGTCCGGAGCCGCCATTGCATTGCGCACTGGCCATGCCGTCGGCTTCGGTGAAGCGTTCGTAGGCCAGCGTCGGCTGGCGGCCGTCGGCCACGGCGATGGCGTCGCGACGGGCGATGCGGATCACGCCGCGATTGCCGGGCAGCCAGAAGCCGCCATCGTTGTCAGCGATGACATGGAAGATCTTGTCGAACGGCAGGCCGGCGCTGCGACCGATGCCGGACAACTGGCCATCGCTGTGGTGGTAGCGGATCAGGCCGCGATCGGTAGCCAGCCACACGGCGCGGCCGTCCGGCTCTTCATAGGTATCGAACACGAATTCGGCATCGGCGACCTGCGACAGATCGACGCGGCGAACCGAATCGCCCTCGATGATGGCCAGGCCGGTGCCGGTGCCGACCCAGATCTCGCCGCGCTGCCCCTGCATCAGCGACACCACGTACAGGCCCGGCAGGCCATCGTCGAGCGTGAAGGTGCGCGCGCCGCTGTCGTCGAAACGGGTCAGGCCGCTGCTGGTGCCGGCCCACAGGCTGCCGTCGCGCGCTTCGAGCACCGCGCGCACTTCGTTGCCGGCGAGTCCATCGTCGCGCTGCAACTGCTGGACTACCCGCCCATCGCGGTAACGCAGCGCACCCTGCGTATAGGTGCCGACCCAGACATCGCCATTGGCGGTCTCGGTCAGGCTCAGCACCGATTGTCCGTTCCACGGGCTGTCGGCACCCATGCGTGTCAGCGCGTCGCCTTGCAAGCGGTCGAGGCCGCGGCTGCTGCCGATCCACAGGCTGCCGTCGCTGTGTTCGAGCACGGTGCGGATGAAGTTGTCGGCCAGCCCCTTGGTTTCGGTGAGGCTGGAGAATGGTGCATCGCTGAGCCGGAACAGGCCGCCGTTGGTGCCGACCCACAGGCTGCCCTCGCGGTCCTGGTGCAGGGCCAGCACGCGGTTGTTGGGCAGGCCATCGCTGCTGCTCAGGCGCTCCAGTCCGCGCGCGCTCAGGCGCAGCAGGCCGCGGTTGACGGTGCCGATCCACAAGTGGCCATCGCGGTCGAACAGCAGTCGCGTGGCGATCTCGTCGGCCAGGCGCAGGTCGTACAGCGTGAAGCTCAGCTCCGGCTGCGCGGTGTCGGCGACATACACGCCGCGCTCGGTGCCGACCAGCAAACGCGCATCCGGTGTGATCGCCATGGCGAGAATCGGCAAGGACGGCAAGCCGGCATCGCCGGGTACGGCGGCAAGGCGCTTGCCCAGCACTTCCACCAGCCCGCCGGAGCTGCCCAGCCAGACCCGCCCTTGCGGGTCTTCGATGATCGACAGCACGCTGTCGCCGGGCAGGCCATCGTCGCGGGTGTAGTGCTGGCGCTCGCCATCGGCGTCGATGCGCAGGGCGCCGAAGCTCTCGGTGCCGACCCACAGACGGCGCGAGCTGTCGCGATACAGGTTGCTGATCAGCGCCGGCGCCGGCGCAAACGGCGACCACTCCTGGTCGTGCAGGCGGACAAGACCGCCGCGGCCACCGCCCAGCAACAGGCTGCCATCGCTGTCCAGGGTGAGCGCGCGCACGCCCGAGTCGGGCAATCCAGGCACGCGCTCGCGATCGAAGTTGACGAAGTTGCGGCCATTGAAACGCACCGCGCCTTCCCAGGTGCCGACCCAGAGATAGCCGTCAGGCGTCTGGGTGATGGCATTGATCGAGTTGTGCGGCAGGCCGCTGCGGGTCGTCCACGACTCGCGGTAGTAGTCGCTCAGCGGCGCCGGCAACTCCTCGCTGGCGTACGCCGACGATGCGGCGAGCAGCCCGGCCAGTCCGAGTCGGGCCAGCCAGCGGGTCAGGGCGGTGCGGCTCGACGACAGGGGCAAGGCGGCCTCGGCGGAGCGGTCAGGACTGCAGCTTAGCGCACCCGTTGGCACCGGTTGTGCCGCCCCGCGTGGACCGGAATGACGAAGGCCCGGGTTTCCCCGGGCCTTCGTGTTCCGCATCAACGGGCGATCACCAGATGGTGACGCGCTCGCCGGACGGCCGCGCCATCGGGTCGCCTTCCTTGCAGCCGAAAGCTTCGGCGAAGGCCGGCAGGTTGGATGCCGGTGCGATCGCGCGGAACATGCCCGGCGAATGCGGGCCGACGGTCAGCTGCTGCTTGAGCTGCGCCTCGGTGAAGGCGATGCGCCACACCGTGGCCCAGTTCAGGAAGAAGCGCTGGGTCTGGCTGTGGCCGTCGACCATCGGATCGGTGAAGCCTTCGCCCTGCTGCATGCGCAGCGCATCGAGCGCAACGGTGACGCCGCCGAGATCGGCGATGTTCTCGCCCAGGCCGAGCTTGCCGTTGACGAACATGCCGGGCAGCGCCTCGTACTGGTCAAACTGCGCCGACAGCTTGGCGGTGCGCTCGTCGAAGCGCTTGCGGTCGTCGTCGCTCCACCAGTTCTCCATGTTGCCGCTGGCGTCGAACTTGCTGCCCTGGTCGTCGAAGCCGTGCAGCATCTCGTGGCCGATCACACCACCGATGCCGCCGTAGTTCAGCGCGTCGTCGGCATTGGGGTCGAAGAACGGCGGCTGCAGGATGGCGGCCGGGAACACGATCTCGTTGGCGGTGGCGCGGTAATAGGCGTTGACCGTCTGCGGGCTCATGCCCCACTCGCTGCGATCGACCGGCTTGCCGATCTTGTCGAGGTTCCAGCGGTAGTTGAAGGCGGTGGCCGCTTCGAGATTGGCGAAATAGCTGCCGCGGTCGAAGTCGAGGCCGCTCCAGTCGCGCCACTTGTCCGGGTAGCCGATCTTCGGGGTGAAGGTCGACCACTTCTCGATCGCCTTGGCCTTGGTTTCTTCGCTCATCCACTCGAGGTTCTCGAGACGGTGCTTGAGCGCCTCGCGCAGGTTGCCGACCAGCTGCTCCATCTTCGCCTTCGACTCCGGCGGGAACGCCTGCGCCACGTACAGCTGGCCAAAGCCCTCGCCGATGCTGCCGTTCAAGGCGCCGAGCACGCGCTTCCAGCGCTCCTGCTGTTCCTGCTGGCCGGCGAGGGTCTTGCGGTAGAACTCGAAACTGGCCTGCTCGAAGGCGCTGCTGAGATACGGCGCGGCATCGTCGATCGCCTTGAAGCGCAGCCAGGTCTTCCACTCATCGACCGGCACCTCGGCCAACATCGCGTCGACTTCCTTGAAGAAGTCCGGCTGTGCCAGCGAGAACATCTGCGGCTGCGCCACCCCGAGGCTGTCGAACATCGCTGTCCAGGAGAAGTTCGGCGTGAGCTTGTCGGCGTCGTTGATGCTGACCGGGTTGTAGCGGTTGGCCGGGTCGCGCAGCTGCAGGCGCTCCATCGAGGCCTTGGCCAAGCGCGTCTCGAACGCCATGACCTGCTCGGCCTGCGCCTTGGCGCTGGCTGCGTCGCTACCGGCCAGCTGCATCAGCTTGGCAACATGCTCAAGGAAGGCGGCGCGGATCTTGACGTAGTCCTCGCGGTCTTCGAGGTAGTAAGCGCGCTCGGGCAGCGACAGGCCGCCCTGGCCGACGTTGGCGATATTGATGGTGCTGTCCTTCACGTCCGGGCCGCCGTAGACGTAGAACAGCATGCCATTGCCCTGGGCATAGGCTTCGCGCAGGTAGGCGGTAATGTCGGCGCTGGCGGCGATCGCATCGATGCGGTCGAGCGCCGGCTGCAGCGGGGTGATTCCGGCGGCTTCGATCGCCGCCTCGTCCATGCCGGCGGCGAAGAAGTCGCCGACCTTCTTCTCCATGCTGCCTTCGGGCCAGCTGCCTGCCGCGGCCGCCTTGGCGATCTCGTGCTGCACATGCAGCGAGCGCTCACCCAGCGCCGGGAAGGCGCCCCAGGTGGTGCGGTCGGCCGGCACCGGGTTGGCGGCCAGCCACTTGGCGTTGACGTAGCCGTTCAAGTCCTGGCAGGCATTGACGTTGGCGTCGATGTCGGCGGCGCTGAGCGAGATCGGCTGCGCGCTGACCTTGGACAGGTCGATGCTGAGCTTCGGCGCTTCGGTGGCGACAGGCGCCTCGGCCGGTTGCTGGTTGCAGGCGGCGAGGGTGGCGGCGATGGCGAAGGCGAGCGCCAGCGGCTTGAGGGTACGTGCAGTCATCGGTATCTCCGGCCCGGAGCGGGCCATGGCGTGAGCGGGGTGAGCGCCGACTCTAGGCCAGCCGGCGTCGCGATGGATAGGCCAAAGGTCATGGTCGGCGTGACCATGGGCACGGTGTGCCGCATCGCTGCGGCTGTTATAAAGCGCCCTGCCTTTTCGATCCGGGATGTGAACAGCAATGACCGATGCCATCTCGCTGCGGGGACTGAACA
>DASUOA010000135.1:0-7003 GCA_036276895.1 Arenimonas sp.
ATCTCTACTACGATCTGAACAAGGCCGAGCCGGAGCTGGCGCCCACCCTGCGTGGGAAGACCGTCCTGATCGGCGCTACCGCGGCTGGATTGCACGACCTTCGGCCGTCGCCAATGAGCGAACTGATTCCCGGCGTCGAGATTCTGACCACGGCCATAGCCAACCTACGTGCCGGCGATTGGTTACGCGATATCGAATGCCGTTGGGCGCTGATGGCTGTACTGATCATCGGGCTCGCATGGGCATATGCGCGCAATCTGGGATCGGTGGTGATTGGCGTTGGCCTGCTCATCGCCAGCCTGCTCCTTCTCTACGGCAGCTATGCCCTGCTTGACCTCAACCGCTATGCCCCTGTCGGCGCTGCACTCGCTGGTGGCTGGCTCGCGTTCGCGGCCCTGACCGCGCAGGCGCAGTGGCGCGAGCATCGCGAACGCGAGGCGACAGTGGCCATTTTCCAGCGCTTCCTCGATCCGCGCGTGGTCGACGAACTGGTCGCTAACGAAGCACTATCGCTGGACAACAAGCCGGTGGCGCGCGACATTTCCATCCTGTTCTCCGACATCCGCGGCTTCACCTCGCTGTCGGAGACGCGCACGCCGGAAGCGGTGGTCGAATTGCTCAACCGCTACTTCACGCGACAGACCGAAGTGGTCTTCCGCCACGGCGGCACTCTCGACAAGTTCATCGGCGACGCCATCATGGCCTTCTGGAACGCTCCTGCCGACCTGCCCGACCACGCCAAGCGCGCGGTGGCGGCAGCGCTGGAGATGACCTGTGAGCTCGATGCCTTCCGCGAAGAGCTGAAGAAGACCGAACCCGAGCTCGGCGACTTTGACATCGGCATCGGCATCCACACCGGCCCCGCCGTGGTCGGATTTCTCGGCAGCGCCGCGCGCCTCGACTACACCGCTATCGGCGATGCCGTGAATCTCGCCAGTCGCGTCGAAAGCACCACTAAGGGCGTCGCCCGGGTGTTGGTTACCGGCGATACGCGCGATGCCTGTGGCGCCGACGCGCCGTTCGCGTTCGAGCACCGCGGCGAGTTCAAGGTCAAAGGCCGCGAACAGCCCGTCCATCTTTACGAACCGCGCCGACGTGATGCCGGCGCCGATTGTTGATCCCGCAGCCCGCACAGGAGGACACGCCATGTCGACCCGCAGCAGCCCATCCACCCTGCGACGAGGGCGCCCTCGCGGCGTCTGGGTCGTCGCCGGATTCGCATTGATCGCCGGCACGGCACTGGCCGAGCCCGGCGTGCTGCTCAAGGATTCCGAGTTGCGCAAGGAGCCGCTGGGCTCGGCGGAAGTGGTCAAGCAGCTTGAAGCCAAGGACATGGTCGACATCACCGCTCGCCAGGGCGCCTGGGCTGGCGTGAACACCGTCGAAGGCATGGCCGGCTGGATCCGCATCCTCAACATCCGCACCGGTTCCGGCGAGAAGGGCCGTGCCGGCTTCGGCGCCCTAGCTTCGACCTTCGCCACCGGCTCCAGCGGCCAGGCCGTCAGCACCGGCGTCAAAGGTCTCACCGCGGCCGAGCTGCGCAAGGCTGCGCCCAATGCCGCGGATGTCGAGGCACTGGCCGCTTACGCCAGCTCCGATGCCGATGCCGCTGCATTCGGCAAATCCGGACAACTGCAATCCCAGACCATCGCCTACCTGCCCTTCAATGAAGGCAAGGGGAAGAAAAAATGATCCGTGTACTGATCCTCACCCTGCTGCTCGCGCTTGCCGCTCCCGCTTCTGCGCAGAACCTTGGCGACATCGGCAAGGTCTTCAAGTTCGGCAAGAAAGTCGCCGAGGCCTCGCGTGAATTCACCCCGGAAGAAGAAGCCGAACTCGGCAAGGGCATGGCCGCCGGCCTGATGGGCGCCGCGCCGCTGGTGCGCGACGAAGCACTGCAGCGTTACGTCAACCGCGTTGGCCGCTGGCTGGTGCGCCACACCGAGCAGCCCGATCTCGACTGGCGCTTCGGCGTGGTCAGCAACCCCGGCTTCAACGCCTTCGCCATGCCCGGCGGCACCATCTTGATCACCGAAGGCCTGTACCGCAGCATGCGTGACGAGTCGGAGCTCGCCGGCGTGTTGGCGCACGAGATCGCCCACGTGCTGCAGAAGCACCAGGTCAAGGCGATCAAGAAGGCCGCCGGCAAGGAGCTGGTCGGCATGCTGGCCGACGAGGTGGCGGCGAACAAGGGCACCGGCAAGGCCTATCTCGCCAATAAGCTGTTCGGCACCGGCATGGAAGTGATGGCACGCGGTCTGGACAAGCGTGACGAGTACGAGGCCGACCAGATGGGCGTGGTGATCGCCGCGCGCGCTGGCTACAACCCCTACGGTCTGGTCGGCGTGCTGCAGACGCTCGACGCCCTCAGCCCGAAGGACGGCCGCGTGGCCCTGTTGTTCTCCACCCATCCCAGCGCCGGCAGCCGCATCGAGCGGCTCAGCGCGGGCCTCGGCCCGCAGTTCGACGAGTACGCCGACCGCTCGAAGACGCCGCAACGGATGGTCGCCCGCAACTGATCGGGCGTTGCAAGCAGGCCCCGCGCGCCAACCGGCCGCGGGGCTTGCCGTTCGTCGGAAGGCGACCCGGCAGCACTCAAGTCGCCGCTGCGACCGCCGCTACACGGTTGTGTGGTGGAAGGCGCAGCATCATGAACATCGTCGGCAGTCAGCTCAGTCTCGTTTCCTCGCGCGAATTCGTGCTGCGCGAGAGCTCCCGCGAACGTCTGGAAATCAGACAAGGCAGTGCGCCATCCGGTGATTCCGGGCGGGCGCTGGGGCTCGCCAACGGGCCGGCGGCGCCGGCCTGGGAGCGCGCCAACGAGCGCGCGCTGGCAGTCGCACGTGCGTTTCAGCCACCTCCGGCCAGCACTCCGCCGCCGGTGGCCGACGATGGCAGCGGCACCGCGGAGGCCATCGAGGCGGCACAGGACGAAGCCAGCAACGACCCGATGCTGCGCATGCTGATCGATCTGGTCGAACGCATGACCGGAAGGAAAGTCCGCCTGTTCGATGCCAGCGAGTTGAAGGCCCAGGACGGCGGCGAAGCGCTGCCCGACCCCAATGCAGCTGCCACGCCGCCTGCTCGCGGCGGCGGCAGCGGCTTCTCGCTCGACTACGAGCGGCACGAGATCCGCGAGGAGTACGAGGCCACGCAGTTCCGCGCCGAAGGCGTGGTGCGCACCGCCGATGGCCAGGAAATCCGCTTCGAGCTGGCGCTCGACATGCAGCGTTACTACCGCGAAGAGTCTTCGGTGCGCATCCAGATCGGCGAACCGCCGCGCAAGGACCCGTTGGTGCTGAACTTCGCCGGCACTGCCGCGCAACTGCTCGACCAGCGTTTCTCCTTTGACCTCGATGCCGATGGACAGGCTGACTCCCTGGCGCTGCTGGCCGGTGGCAGTGGCTTCCTCGCCTTTGATCGTGATGGCAACGGCAGCATCACTGACGGTCGCGAGCTGTTCGGCGCGCTCAGCGGTGATGGCTTTGCCGATCTGCGTGCGCTCGACGGCGATGGCAATGGCTGGATCGATTCCGGCGACAGCGACTTCTCGCAGCTGCGCATCTGGACGCCCAGTGCCGATGGCGCCGGCAGCCTGCACACGCTGGCCGAGTACGGCGTCGCGGCGATCAGCGTCAACAGCGTCGGCACCCAGTTCGGCCTGCGCGGCGAAGGCAACAGCGATCTCGGGCAGATCCGCTCGACCGGCGTCTATCTGACCGCCGCCGGCAGTGTCGGCACCGCGCAGCAGATCGACCTGACGGTCTGAGCCCCCGCAGGGGGCGAGTTCAGCCACGCCGGGGGCGTCGGAGCGACTACCCGCCCGCGTGCACCACGCTATTCATCGCCCGCCCATCGGTTCTTGCCGGCAGCCTTGGCGCGATACATCGCGACATCGGCGCGGCGCAACAGGTCGGCAGGTTTGTCCTGTCCTGCATGACCGCGCGCCAGGCCGATGCTGAGGCCGATCGCGACCTGGGCCCCAGCCACCTCGAACGGTGTCTGGAACGCGCCCAGCAATCGACCGGCCACGCTCTCTGCGCTTTGCTCGCCCTCATCCTCGATCACCAGCACGAACTCGTCGCCACCCAGGCGCGCCACGGTATCGCCCTGACGCAACGCCACCTGGAAACGACGCGCAGCCTCCTTCAGCACCTCGTCGCCGGCGGCGTGACCATGACCATCATTGACTTCCTTGAAGTCATCGAGGTCGACCATTGCCAGCCACAGACTGCGCTGCTTGCGCTGGATGCGCTGCAGCGCGACGTCGAGGCGATCTTCGAACAGCACGCGGTTGGGCAGCCCGGTCAGATAGTCGTGGAAGGCGAGATCGGAAAGCCGCAGCGACAACTTGCGCGACTCCAGCACGCCCGCCAGCATCTGCGCCACCAGCCGCAACGCGCCCACGTACTCGGCGTTCCAGTGCAAACCCTGGCGCACCGCGTCGAAGCCAACGAAGCCACGCAGGCGCTGGCCATGCCACATCGGCACCACCAGGATCGACTGGATGCCCTCGCGCTCGAACTCGGTGCGCTCGGACACGGCCTCCGCGGGTAGCTCGCTGACGCGATCGACAACCATGGCCTGGTCGGAACGCAAAAGGCCCATCAGCCACGGAAAGACATCAAGCGGCAGGCCCTGCAGGTTGTGCGCCTCGGCGGAAATGCCTTCCGCCACCCACTCGTGGGTATTGCTCTGCGTCTGCGCCTCGTAGTCGATCAGGAAGACATAGACACGATCGACACCGAAGAACCCGCCCAGCTCACCGAGCACCGTGTTGATGGTGCCATCGAGCTGGTCGCTCTCGGAGCGGATCAGCGCCGCCGAAGCGGATGTCACCAGCTGTTCGAAGGCGAGACGGCGCTGCAGGCGATGCTCGATGCGCAGCCACTCGTCGCAGTCGCGGGCCAAGGCGATCCACGCGCCGGCCTGGCGGCTGCTGGGCGAAAGGGTCAGATCCAACGCGACATGGCTGCCGTCCGGGCGGCGGCACTCCAGACGCAAGCGGCGCGGCGAGCGCCCGGCTTCGTCTTCATCACTCAGGGAGCTACCGAGATGGCCAAGCGGATCGAGTACGGCATCGACTTCGGCGGTGCTGGCTGTTGGCGACAGCCCGAGCTGGCGCCGCGCAACGGCGTTGCACACCAGCACGCGGCCGTTGCCAGCGAGCAGGAACGCTGCCTCCGGCAGGTCGGACAGGCACAGCCCGGCGCGATCGCCTTCGTTACCGCTGGACTCCCCCACACATCCTCCTGCCTACGCCCGGCAGCGCGCGGCGGTCGCCGGCAACGCTCCACGATGGCGCGACCTTAACGCAGTCGCGCGGGGCTAACCAGTACGGCAGCGCAGGGTCAGGACATCATCCGGTCGAAGAAGGACTTCACGCCGTCGAAAAAACCGCTGCTGCGCGGCGAGTGCTTGGCACCCTCCTCGCCTTCGAAGGTCGCCTCGAACTCCTCCAGCAGTTCACGCTGGCGGGCGGTGAGGTTGACCGGAGTCTCGACCACTACCTTGCACAGCAAGTCGCCCGGACCATGGCTGCGCACCGAGCGAACGCCCTTGCCGCGCAGGCGGAACATCTTGCCGGTCTGAGTCTCGGCCGGCACGCGGATTTCGGCACTGCCGTCGAGCGTCGGTACTTCGATGCCCGCGCCCAACGTGGCCTGCGAGAAGCGGATCGGCACCTCGCAATACAGATCGTTGCCGTCGCGCTGGAAGATGGCGTGTTCGCGCACGTGCACTTCGACATACAGATCGCCGGGCTGGGCGCCCGACGGGCCAGCCTCGCCTTCGCCGGCGAGACGGATGCGATCGCCGTTATCGACACCGGCGGGAATCTTCACCGCCAGGATCTTTTCTTCCTGCACGCGGCCGTTGCCATGGCAGCTCTTGCAGGGCTTGGCGATGGTCTGGCCGCGGCCACCGCAGTTCGGGCATGCCTGCTGCACCGAGAAGATGCCGCGCTGCATGCGTACCTGGCCACGGCCGGCGCAGGTCTTGCAGCTTTCGACCTTGCCGTCGGCAGAACCGCTGCCCTTGCAGGGCTCACAGGAGACCAGGGTCGGCACTTCGATGCGCTTCTCGACGCCGAATACCGCCTCTTCGAGATCGAGCTCCAACACGTAACGCAGGTCGGCGCCGCGGCGCGGGCCGCGTTGCGCGCGCCCGCCACCGAAGATGTCGCCGAAGATGTCGCCGAAGATGTCGTTGACATCGGCATAGCCGGCACCGGGGCCGGCACCGCCGCCACCCATGCCGTGCTCGAAAGCGGCATGGCCGTGCTGGTCGTAGACGCGACGCTTGTTGGCGTCGGTCAGCACCTCGTAGGCCTCCTTGGCCTCCTTGAACGCCTCCTCGGCCTTCTTGTCGCCGGGGTTGCGGTCCGGGTGGTGCTTCATTGCCAACCGGCGATAGGCCTTCTTGAGCTCCTCTTCGCTGGCCGTCTTGGCAACGCCGAGAACCTCGTAATAGTCGCGCTTGCTCATGCCACCCCTGCTGGTTGCTGCCTGCCCACAAACACATCGCCCGCGATGGCCGGAATCACCGGTTCATCGCGGGCCGAGGGTCCACCGGCGCGAGCGCCGGTGGCGTGCCTTACTTCTGCTCGTCCTTGACCTCGGTGAACTCGGCATCGACGACGTCGTCGACCGGCTGGCGCGGGCCGGCATCCGACTCGCCCGCCTGCTCGCCACCGCCGGCGGCCGCCGCGTACAACGGCTGCGCGACCTGCTGCAGGGCCTGGGTCTTGGCCTCGATCTGCACCTTGTCGTCGCCCTTCATCGCCGTTTCCAGATCCTTCAGCGCCGAATCGATCGCCGCCATCTGCTCGGCCGGCACCTTGCTGCCGTGCTCGGTGATGGCGCTGCGGGTGGCGTGCAGCAGGCCATCGGCCTGGTTGCGCGTCTGCACCAGTTCCTGGAACTTCTTGTCTTCCTCGCGGTGCGCCTCGGCGTCCTGAACCATCTTCTGGATCTCTTCATCCGACAAGCCCGAACCGGCCTTG
>DASUOA010000136.1:0-2696 GCA_036276895.1 Arenimonas sp.
CGTTGCCGCGCGTGCATCGCAGCACCGATAGCTGGCTGCTGTTCGAGGCTTTTCCCGGCAAAGCCAAGGGCGAAGCCGATCTCGGCTTGAAGGAGCGCCTACCGCTGCTGCTGGAGTTCGCCTTGCTGAAGCGGGTGGTC
The DNA here is from genome assembly GCA_036276895.1 of Arenimonas sp. Taxonomy (GTDB): domain Bacteria; phylum Pseudomonadota; class Gammaproteobacteria; order Xanthomonadales; family Xanthomonadaceae; genus Arenimonas. Next base: position 141 of record DASUOA010000136.1, read on the forward strand.
GCGGACACGGGCGAGCGTGCCACGCTGGTGGTGCTGACGCACGGCAAGACCAGTCCCTGGCTCGATGTGCTGCGTGACTGCGACTGGACCGACGCGCAGTGGAGCGCACGCGTGGCAGCCATGGTTGCGTTCTACTGGCGCGGCCTGCATGGCGGTGCGCAGTACTTTCCCAAGACCAGCGGCGAACTCGTGCGCGACGCCAACGATCTGGCTGCGGCGCGATCCGCGTGGCGTGGCCAAGCCGGTTCGCGCGGCGAGCGCGACTACGCGCCGGGCTATGCGCGCCTGCTTGGGCGCGGTCTGGCGCTGGACGATCTCGCCAGTACCGACTGGCTGCGACTGCAGGCCGGCGCTGCCGAGTTGCGTGCCTTGCTGCATTTCGATGGCATTGCCGGTGCAGACGCATGAGCCAGGCGCCTGCCACCGCCGATTGGAGCACCCTCGAACTCGCTACCGGCCAGCGCGTGCTGATCGAGGCCAGCGCCGGCACCGGCAAAACCTGGACCATCGCCGCGCTGTACCTGCGGCTGCTGCTTGAACAGGATCTGGGCGTTACCCAGATTGCGGTAACCACCTTCACCGATGCCGCCGCGCAGGAGTTGCGCGAGCGTCTGCGTCGTCGCCTGCGTGAGGCCGAGGCCTTGGCCAGCGGCGCGCGCGAGCCTGTGACTGACGATACCGTCGATGCCTGGTTGGACGAGCGCTGGCAGCAGGAGGAGCGGCGCCAGCGCGAACGCCTGCGACTTCGATTGGCCTTGGCCGAACTCGACCTTGCCCCGATCGGCACCCTGCATGCGCTGTGTCGCAAGGTGTTGGCGGAGCAGCCGTTTGCGGCGGGCAGTGGCTTCCGTTTCGGCGAGCTGGTGTCCGAGCGGAGCGTGCGCGCGGAATTGCTCGCCGACTTGCGCCGCTACTTATCGCATGCGGATGCGGATGCGCAGCGCGAGGCAGCGCTGCAGAGCCTGGCTGAAAGCAACGATGCCGATCTGGGCCAGCTCATCGGCTTTGTACTTGACGCCGACAGCGAGTTGCGTCTGGTCGATGCCGATTGGCGTGCGCAGCTGCTGGCCTGCTTCACGTTGCAGCGCGCCGAGGCGATGGAAGCGTTGGCGGCGCGCCCGGTTTGGGCATCGCGCAAGACCAAGCTGAAGAACCAGCTGCTGAACATGGCAACGCTGGTGCGGGATGGCGACCCGTGGGTCGAACTTGACGGCAAGCCCACCGTCCTTCATGTGCCCGATCCCTCCGACCAGGTGCGCCCCGAATTGTTGGCCGAGGTCGAAAGCGACCCCGGCCTGCAGGCCCTGGTCGAAACGGTGGATTGCCTGCGGCTGCGCAAGACCGCGCTGCGCAGCGAGGCGCTGCGCGAAGTGCGGCCGCTGCTGCGGCAGTGGCGCCGGCAACGCCTGGCCGATCGCGAGCAATTCACCTTCGACGACCTGATCGATCGTGTGCGCGAGGCGGTGCGTGGCAGCGACGAGAGTGCCGCGTCACTGGCTTCGATTCTCCACGAGGCTTGGCCGGCGGCACTGATCGACGAGTTCCAGGACACCGACAGCCGCCAGTACGCGATCTTCGACCGCATCTACCGCGATGCCGCCGGCGCGCCGCGCGGCCTGCTGGTGATGATCGGCGACCCCAAGCAGGCGATCTACGCCTTCCGCGGCGGCGACATCCATACCTATCTGCGTGCGGCAGGGCAGGCGACACAGACTCTGTCCTTGGCCACAAACTTCCGTAGCTCACGCTCGTACGTATCGGCGATGAATGGCTTCTATGCGCTGGCTGGAGACGGATTCGGTGCCGCCGGAATCGAATATCACGAGGTTGCCGCCAGCTCGCGCTGCGAGGGTAAGCCGCTGCTGCGCGATGCTGTCGAGGTGCGGCAGTCCTTGCGCATCGAGATTGCCCATGCAGATGACTTCCCGGCCCTGGCAGCGGAGCGACAGGCGCTCGCCCTGAACCGCTGCGCCGATGCCATCGCCGACTGGCTGCAACCGGGTCGCGCGCACATCGGCAGCAAACCGCTGCAGCCTGGCCAGATCGCCGTGCTGCTGCCGAACAACCGGCAGATCGTCGAGCTGCGCGGCCTGTTGCAGGCGCGCAATGTGCCTTGTGTTGGTGCCGGGCGCTCGACCGTATTCGCTTCGCCCTGGGCCGAGTCGCTGCGACTGGTGCTGCACGCGCTGCTCGACCCCGGCGATGCGCCCGCCCTGCGCGCGGCCCTGTCCAGCGCCTTGCTCGCCTTCGACTTCGCAGCGCTCGCGGCGCTGCGCGAAGACCAGGAGGCGTGGTCGCAACAGGTCGAGCGCTTCCATCGGCTGGCCCGGCACTGGCGCGAGCGCGGACCGCTGGCGGTCGTGGTCGAACTGCTGCAGCAGACGGGGCCGCGTCTGCTCGCCGGCAGCGACGGCGAGCGCGCACTGACTGACCTGCGTCAGCTTGGCGAGTTGTTGCAGCAGCAAACGGAGCGGGTGGTCGGTCCGGAGCAGCTGCTTGCCTGGTTCGCTGGCCAGTGCGAGGACGGCAGCGACGATGACGCCAGTGAGGAAGCGC
>DASUOA010000137.1:0-2261 GCA_036276895.1 Arenimonas sp.
CGAGTACGCCATGGAGCGACGGTCGCCCAGCGGCGCATCGGGCGCTGCCGGCTCGCAATGCTTCTCGACCGGCACCGACTCACCGGTGAGCGCCGATTCGTCGATGCGGAGGTTGCGTGCGCGCAGTAGCCGCACATCGGCCGGGACGCGGTCGCCGGCTTCCAGCAGGATGCGGTCGCCGGGCACCAGTTGTTCCGCCAGCACGATGTGGCGATGGCCATCGCGCAGTACGGCTGCTTCGCGGGTCAACATCCGCCGCACCGCATCGAGTGCCTGCTCGGCGCGGCCTTCCTGCACATGGCCGACGGCGGCATTGATCAGCACCACCAGCATGACCACCAGCGCATCGACCGGATGACCCAAGGCAAGGGCGATCGCGGCAGAGCCGAGCAGCAGGTAGATCAGCACGCCGTGGAACTGAGCGAGCAGTTGCACTAACAGGGTGCGTCGCGGCGGCTCGGGCAGTGCGTTGCGTCCGTGGAGATCCAGCCGACGCGCAGCTTCGGCCTGGCTCAGGCCGCCATCGGGGCTTTGCAATGCCTGTGCGACCGCCGCCCCGTCCTGCGCATGCGCGTCGACGGGTAGGGCGGTCGGCGCATGCATCGCGGCTCAGCGCAGGCTGGCGAGGTAGTCGGCCAGTGCTTCGATGTCGTCGGCGGGCAGCGACTGGTAGTTGCGCTTGGCGGCAAGGGTGCGCGGCGACAGCTCGTCCTTGATGCGGTCGTCGCCGATGGCGAAGGCACGCAGTTCGTCGCGCGTGCGCTCGGCGGCGATGCCATCGAGCGGGCTGCGCGGGCTGCCTTCGCCGGCGACCGAATGGCAGCGCATACAGTCCTGCGCTTCGAATACCTTGCGGCCGGCGGCGATGCGGCTGGCGGCTTCGTCGACGGTGGCCGGTGAGGCTTCGGCCACCGGTGCCGCCGGGTTCTGGATCGCGGCGAAAGCCGCCGACATCAGTACGACCAGCGCACCGGACAACAAGGCAAGGGCAATGGCCCAACGTTCGCGCATGACGAGCTCCCTATGCGAGGTCGAAGATTTCCGAATGCACCCGTGCCAAGGGCATGCCGAGCGCACCGAGGCCGCGTTCGACCAGCCGGATCATCGGCGTCGGGCCGCAGACGAAAGCGTGCAGGCCGGTGCTGTCGGTCGGCAAGTGCCGCGCCAGCACATCGGGGGTGATGAAGCCGCGTTCGCCGGTCCAGTCGGCCGGCGGTTCGCTGAGCACGTGCACCACGGTGAGGTCGAGGCGCGTGGCAAGCGCGTCGATCTCTTCGCGGAAGACCACGCGGTCCCAGCTGCGGTTGCCGTAGAACAGCCACAGCGGCCGCGCATCGCCGCGATCGGCCAGCGTGCGCAGTTGGCTGATGATCGGGGCGATGCCGACGCCACCGGCCAGGAACACCGCGCCGCGAGCATCGGGCGTGTGTTCGATCCCGAAGCTGCCATAAGGTCCGTCAACGAAGGCGGTGTCGCCGGGCTGGATCTCGCCGATGCGAGAGGTGAAGTCACCCAGCTCCTTCACCGTGAACTCGACATGGCCGTTGCGCGTCGGCGCCGACGCGAACGAGAAGGGATGCTCGCGCAATGACCAGGGCGAGGCGCGCAGGGTGAGCCAGGCGAACTGGCCGGCGGCGTAGTCGAATACCGCACCCGACTGTGGCCTGAGACGAAGCGTCCAGCTGCGGCCGCGCTCGCGCGTCACCGATTCTACGGTCCACGGCTGCCGTCGCAGTCGCCACGGTCGCCACAGCCGCACGTACAGCAGCAGACCGATCCACGACAATGCCAGCACCGTCCACAGTGCGTGCTTGCCAGGGTCAGCGAGGTAGTAGGCTGAGCCCTGTATATGCCAGACCGCGGCGACCATCGCCGCCACCGCGACCAGCACATGCAGGCGACGCCAGCGGTCGTACTCGATGCGAAGCGGCTTGCGCCACAACGAACTGGCCAGCAGCAACGCGAATCCCGACAACGCAATCCACCCAGCCAGCATGTAGCCGGGCATCGTGCGCGGATCGAAACCACCCAAGGTCGGGCGATACCGCCACAGCAGCACGCCGGCATGCAGCACGATCACGCCGAATGCAACCAGCGCCAGGTAGCGGTGGAAGTAGTACAGGATGTCGACGCCGAACGGCGCGCTGGCGTGCTTGAAGCGCGCCGTGAGCCAGAATTGCACCGCCATCATCGCCAGCGCCGAATAGCCCAGCGCCAAGGCGAAGTCCCACCAGAAGCCGCCGCCGGCCGGGCGCTCGCCC
>DASUOA010000138.1:0-2500 GCA_036276895.1 Arenimonas sp.
GTGCGGCGATGCCGGCGCCGAGCACGCCGCCGACGCCCGAGCTGAAGCCATACAGCAGGCTCTGCCCGGCGGCCTGGCGCTTGCCGGGGAAGTAGTGGGTCATCAATTGCATGGTGCAGGCATGGAAGATCGCAAAGCCCAGTGCATGACTGGCCTGCGCCAGCAGCATCACCGGCAGCGACGTGGCGAAGAACGCCGTGACCAGCCAGCGCACGACCGTCACCGCCATCGCGATGCCCAGAAGACGCGCGGCGCCGAAGCGCGCGATCAGCCGCGGCGCGTGCCAGAACAGGGCGATCTCGATCAGCACGCCGGTCGCCCAGAGCAGGCCGACGGTGCCGCCGTCGTGCCCGGCGGCCTGCAGGTGCAGGGTGAAAAAGACGTAGAAGGGGCCGAAGCCGATCTGCATCAACAACGCCATCAGCAGGAAGCGACGCACCCCGGGTCGCCTCCACAGGTGGTCTGCGGGATCGGCGCTCGCCGTGACCGGCTCGGGCAGCGGTCGCTCGTGGCGATGCGGCCAGGCGGCGAGCAGCATCGCTGCCAGCAGCGGCAGCACCAGCCAGGGAAACGCCAGGCTGCCGGTGGCATCGAGCAGGCTGCCGTAACTGCCCGACACCAGCAGGAAACCGATCGAGCCCCAGACGCGGACGCGACCGTAGCGCTCGGTGCGGGTGCCCAGCGCCGACAGCGTCATCGCCTCGAACTGCGGCATCACCGCGTTGTAGAACAGGCCGAACACCGCCATCACCACGAGCAGCGCCCAAGCCTCGCGCGCGAATACGAACGCGGAAAAGGCGAGCAGGGTCAGCGCGCTGCCGGCCACGAACCAGTGGCCTGGGCGCTGACTGCGCTGCAACAGCAGCGCCCACAGCGGTGGCGCCAGTATGCGACTGCCATACCACAGCCCCATCAGCGCACCGATCACGAAGCCGCCGTGGCCCAGCGCATCGGCCCAGCGCGAGAGGTAGGGGGTGGTCGCGCCGATCGCCGCGTAGTAACAGAAATAGTAGGCCGCGTAGCGGCCGAGTCGAGGCTCGCCGGCATCGACCTCGCTCATGCCAGCTCCGCTTGCCGCGTGCGCCCCCAGGCCTCCAGCGCATCGAGCAGCGCTTGCACGGGGCCGGGCGGATGCGTCGCGCGCAGCTGCGCAAGCTCGGTGAAGTAGCTGTCGAAGCTGTGCTCGGACCGCGTGTGGTCACCTTGCAGGCGCTGCCGGCGGTAGTCGTTCCAGCGCACGCGATCGGCTTCGCTGAGTTGCTCGGGCCAATTGCGGGCGCGGTAGCGGAACAGCAGTTCGCGGTAGCGCGGATCGGCAAAAACCGTCTCAAAGCCGGCCAGTTCCTCCGGACGCGCGCGCCGCACGCGGAAGAACTGGCGCTTGTCGGCCTCGCTGGCAAAGCCGTCGTAGAGTGCCGCGTCGGCGTCCGCCGCGGCGCGGTCGCCGTCGCTGGCAAAGACGCGACGCACCTTCTCGGCCAGCGCCGGATCGGCACGCAGTCGTTCGGCATGCTGCAGGCAGCGTTCGCGGTCGATGCCAAGTCGCGTGTAATCGGCCTCGCGCAGATGCGACAGCGGCAGCAACACCGGGCATTTGTTGCTGTGCACTTCCTTGAGTGGGATGCGCTGCTCGCCCTCGGGCAGGTCGGCGGTGCGGATGTACAGGCGTTCGCGGATTGCATCGGCGTCGAGGCGCAGCAACGGCCCGGGGTCGGCATCGAGATCGACGACGATGAAACGGGTGGCGATCTGCGGATGCTGCGCGAGCGGCAGTACCAGCGCCGCGCACAGGCGCTCGGCCGGGTAGCGTTGCGAGATGTGCAGCAGCGGCATCTGTCCGGTGATGTCAATCAACCCGGCGACGTGGCGCTTGTCGCGCAGTTTGAGCGCGTACTCCCACAGCCGTGGCTGCGCTGCCTTGAATTTTCGGGCCAGGCCGATCAGCGCGCGCACGTCGCTAAGGGCCTCGTGGGCGTCGCCTTCGCGCACGCCGTTGGCCAGGGCCAGGTGTTCGAGCTTGAAGCTGGTGCCTCGTCCATCTTCGCGCTGCGGCCACTCCAGCCCCTCGGGACGCAGCGCGTGCGCGAGCCGGAACACGTCGAGCAGATCCCAGCGCGAATTACCGTTGCGCCACTCGCGCTCGTAGGGGTCGTAGAAATTGCGATACAGCCCGAAGCGCACGAACTCGTCGTCGAAGCGGATCGAGTTGTAGCCCACGGCGCAGGTGCCCGGCTGGGCGAACTCCTCGTGCAGGCGGGCCATGAATTCAGCCTCGCGCAGCCCCTCGGCCAGCGCCTGCTGCGGCGTGATGCCGGTGATCATCGTCGCTTCGGGCGAGGGCAGCAGGTCAAGGGCCGGCTGGCAGAACAGGCTGAGCGGTTCGCCGACCGGATTGAGCTCGGCATCCGTGCGCTGGGCGGCGAATTGGGCGATGCGCGTGCGCCGCGGGTCGCGGCCGAAGGTTTCCAGGTCGTACCAGAGGAAGGAATTGGCCACGGAT
>DASUOA010000139.1:0-9530 GCA_036276895.1 Arenimonas sp.
GGCGTGCTGATCTGGATCGGCAGCCTCGCTGGCGAATCGCTGGCCGATTCGCAGCTCGCCCGCTTTCGCCGTCAGCCCGAAAACCGCGGGCGGACGTGTCGTGTCGGGCTATGGCGCTATTCGCGACATCCGAATTACTTCTTCGAGTGGCTGCACTGGTTCGCCTATGTGCTGCTGGCCGCTTCAGGCCCCGGCCTGTGGCCGAGTCTGATCGGCCCGGTGCTGATGCTCGCCTTCCTCTACCGCGTCAGCGGCATTCCCTGGACCGAAGCGCAGGCGCTGCGTCGTCGCGGTGACGACTATGCGCGCTACCAGCGCGAAGTCAGTGCTTTCTTTCCCTGGCCACCGCGCCGAACCTGAACCCGGAGTCCTGCCATGTCACTGATCGACCTGAGCGAGCGCGGCCTGCTGCCCGACCCGCTGATCCGCTTCGGCATCCGCCGACTGTGCTCGCAGCGCCTGCGCGACGAAGGCGGTGGCGATCCCGCTCGTGCCGACGCCCGCTATTCGCAGTTGCTGGCCGCCTTGCGCAGCAGCCCGATCGCGATCGAGACCGATGCCGCCAACGCCCAGCACTACGAGTTGCCGCCCCGCTTTTTTGAACTGTGCCTGGGCGCGCGACGCAAGTATTCCTCCTGCTACTACGCCCGCGGCGACGAAACTCTGGACCAGGCCGAAGAGGCGATGCTTGCGCTGTACGGTCAACGCGCCGAGCTCGCCGACGGCCAGGACCTACTCGAACTCGGCTGCGGCTGGGGTTCGTTCACGCTGTGGGCCGCCGAGCGCTACCCGCACTCACGCATCACCGCGGTGTCGAACTCCGCGAGCCAGCGCCAGTACATCGAGGCCCGCTGCCGCGAGCGCGGCATCGATAACGTCCGCGTGTTGACCTGCGACGTCAACCAGCTCGATCTGCCGGCGGCGCACTACGACCGTTGCGTCTCCATCGAGATGTTCGAGCACATGCGCAATTACCGCGTGCTGCTCGACCGCATCGGTCAGTGGCTGCGTCCGCAAGGCAAGCTGTTCGTGCACATCTTCTGCCATCGCAACCTGATGTACCCGTTCGAGACCGAGGGCGAGGACAACTGGATGGGCCGCTACTTCTTCACCGGCGGCCTGATGCCGGCGGCCGATACCCTGCTGCACTTCCAGGACGCGCTGCGCATCGAGGCGCGCTGGCTGCTGCCCGGCAGCCACTACCAGCGTACCGCCAACCACTGGCTGGAAAACCAGGATCGCCATCGCGACGAAATCGCCGCATTGCTGGCGCGCGTGTACGGTGCCGACGATGCCGCACGCTGGGCGCAACGCTGGCGGATGTTCTGGATGGCCTGCGCGGAGTTGTTCGGTTTTGCCGACGGCCGCGAATGGCTAGTCGGGCACTACCGCTTCAGCAAGCCTGCGTAGGCGCCGGCTGGCAAGCCTGGGGAGCGGTCGGAGCTACTGGCTCCGCACTCGCGGTTTGCACCGGCTTGCCGCCCGCCACGCGCAGCCCGCGCGCCTTCATCCAGGCATCGAAGTCGGCGGCGCTCATGCGCTTTCCCTGTTGGCTCATGTCGAAGCGATAGGGCGTGTTGTCGTAGGGCGTTTTCGGCACATAGCCCGCCGCAGCTGGTGTGGTCTGCGCAACAGCCGGTGAATCGCCCGAGTTGGAACCCGCGGCGGCCGGCGGCGCCACGTTGGGGCTCGCGACGGTCGGCGCAAGGTCGGAAACCGGGCTCGACTCCGTGGGCGCCGGGACAGTGGTATCCGCCGCGGACTGCGGCGCAGGCGCAGGCGCAGGCGCAGCAGCCAACACGGGATGCATCGCTCCCAGCAACAACAGGCACGCCAATCGGCGCATGGATGATCCCCGGCAATACGGCTCAACGCAGCTTAGGCTCAGCGATCATCGCCGGCAAGCAGTGTGCTCTGCCTCCGGCTCGAACTGTGCAAGCCGCCCGCAAAAACGAAGAAGCCCGGCGATGCCGGGCTTCTTCTTGCAGATCCGACGAAGCGGATCAGTTCTGTACGTTCAGCTCGGTGCGGCGGTTGCGCGCACGGCCCTCACGGGTGTCGTTACTGTCGATCGGGCGCAGCTCGCCGTAACCGACCGGACCGACCAGACGCGAGGCATCGACACCGTTGCCGGTCAGATACTCGTGGACCGCCGCGGCGCGACGCTCGGAGAGCTTCTGGTTGTAGGCCTCAGGACCGGTCGAGTCAGTGTGACCAGCGACTTCGACGCGCATCTGCGGGTACTTCTTCAGGATCTCGACCGCCTCGGCCAGGATCGCCACAGCATCCGGACGCAGCACCGACTTGTCGAAGTCGAAGTTGACGCCCTTGAGGTCGATAGTCAGCGGAACCGCGCAGCCATCCGGGCCGACCACGGTACCAGCGACGGTATCCGGGCACTTGTCGTCGCAGTTGTTGACGCCATCGTTGTCACCGTCGAGGTCGGCGCAGGTCGGAGCCGGCGGCGGCGGCGGCGGCGGCGGCGGAGCCGGCGGCTCGGGCAGATCACCGAAGGAATACTTGAGGCTGACACCGGCGTGCCAGTCGAAGAACTTGCCGGCACCGGCAAGGCCGTCGTCGCGATCATGGCGACCGCTGACTTCGGTACGGAACGCCCAATTGTCGCTGACGCGGGTTTCCAGACCGGCGCCGATGATCGCCAGCAGCTCGGTGCCACGGCGGGTGTTGGGGCCCGCCAGATCTTCCTTGTGCCGCTGGCCGCCGAGGCCCAGGGCGAGGTAGGGCTGCCAGTCGCGCTCGAGGTCGCCAAAGTAGATGCGCGCCACCGAACTGAGGCTCAGCAGCTCCCACTGGTCCGGGTCGCCATAGTGGAACTCGGTGTCGAGGGCGATGCGCTGGGTGATCCGCGAACCGAAGCCGACAGTACCGAAGAGGGCATTGTCGGTATTACGGCTATTGTCGTACACGCCAGCACCGATGCCTCCCGTGAGGTACCAGCGATCGTCGAACTCCTGCGCCATCGCCGATTGGGCGAGGCCGGTGGCGGCCAGCAGCGCGCCGCACAGAATCTTCTTGTTCATGGTCAACTCCAGCTCCTTTAAAGAACCACCCAGCGGTGAACGCGGGAAAGACGAGACACGCGGCCTCGAAACACAGGCTTGCAGCCGCAGTGCACGCACAATGCCGGCGACCGCATTAACAAGACCCTAACAAAAAGGCCGGCCCAGGCCAAGCCTTACCCCTTAAAGCACGAACAGATCGATGAAACGGTGGATCGGCGTCGACTCGAAGCGGGTGGTGTCACGGGTCAGCTCCAGGATCTGCCGCACCTTGCGCGCCGGCAGCTGCCCGGCAATGGTGGACTCGAACTTCCGCAGCAGCTCGGGAATGCCTTCGCCGCGACGCTCGCGGTGGCCGATCGGGACATCGATGCTGATCTTGTCGGTCTTGCTGCCATCCTTGAAGAACACCTGCACCGAATTGCCGATGTAGCGCTTCTCCGGGTCGTGGTAGTCCTTGGTGAACTGCGAGTTCTCCTTGACCGACATCTTGGCGCGCAGAGCATCCACCCGCGGATCGGAGGCCGTGGCGTCGCCATAGTCGTAGGCATTGAGGCGGCCGAAGATCAGCGGCACCGCCACCATGTACTGCAGGCAGTGATCGCGGTCTGAGAAGTCGTTCAGCGGCCCGGTCTTGTCGATGATGCGCATTGCCGCGTCCTGCGTCTCGATCTCGATGCGGTCGATCTGCTCGATGCGTCCGGCGACCTGCGCATGCAGCTGCAGCGCGCACTCCACCGCCGTCTGCGCATGGAACTCGGCCGGGAAACTCGGCTTGAACAGCACGTTTTCCATCACGCTGCTGCCGAAGCCGCCCTCGAACTCGAACGGCTTGCCCTTTTGCAGCACGTCGTAGAAACCCCAGGTCTTGGCAGTCAGCGCCGAGGGATAGCCGACGCAACCCTTCATCGCATTCAAGGCATGGGTGACCGCGCGACGGCAGGCATCGCCCGCGGCCCAGCCTTTGCGCGGGCCGGTGTTGGGCGCCTGGCGGTAGGCGCGCAGGCTGCCGCCGTCGATCCAGCTGTGCGACACGGCGGTGATGATCTCTTCCTTGCCGCCGCCGAACATGAAGGTGGCGATCGCCGTCGACGCCAGACGCACCAGGATCACGTGGTCCAGGCCAAGTTTGTTGAAGCTGTTCTTCAGCGCATAGCAGCCTTGGATCTCGTGCGCCTTGATCGCGGCGGTAAGCACGTCGCGCACGGTGATCGGCTTGCCATGCTCGCGCTCGGCCTTGCGGCTGAGGTAGTCGCCGACCGCGAGGATGGTGCCGAGATTGTCCGAGGGATGCGCCCACTCGGCGCCCAGCCAGGTGTCGTTGAAGTCGAGCCAGCGGATCTGCGTGCCGATGTTATAGGCAGCCTGGACCGGGTCGAGCTCGAACGAGGTGCCCGGCACGCGAGCGCCGCCCGGCAGCGTGGCTCCTGGCACCAGCGGCCCGAGATGTTTGACGCACTCGGGATGGCGCAACGCGAGCATGGCGCAGCCCAGCGAATCGAGCAGCATGTACCGCGCGGTCGTGTAGGCCTCGGGCGAGCCGATGTAGTAGTCGACGACGTAATTGGCGATGTCGACCATCGCCCGGTCGGGTTCGGGGCGCTGTGCCGAGCGCATGTCGTGGTGGCTCATGGCGTTTCCTTCTGGAGGTCCAAAGCGCGTCGGGACGACAAGTCCGCATATTGCCAGAACCATCACGGATTCGCCGGCCGAAACCGGCAGCCTGGCCTCGAATTGGCTTGCCGGCTCGATCGGTTCCGGGGCATGGTGCGCGCTGGTCCCCTGCCCGCCAACGCCATGAGCGCGACGCCCTTCCCGCACCTGTTCCAGCCCCTTGACCTCGGCTTCTGCACCTTGCCCAACCGGGTGCTGATGGGCTCGATGCACACCGGATTGGAAGATCATGCGCGGGACTTTCCAAAGCTCGCCGCGTACTTCCGCGAGCGCGCCGAGGGCGGCGTCGGGCTGATGGTCACCGGTGGCATCGCGCCGAACATGCTCGGCTGGCTCAAGCCTTTCGCCGGCAAGCTGAGCTGGCCCTGGGAAATCCACAAGCACCGCATCGTCACCCGCGCCGTACACGAGGCCGGATCGAAGCTCTGCCTGCAGATCCTGCATGCCGGCCGTTATGCCGCGCATCCGCTGTTAGTGGCGCCGTCGCGGATCCGCTCGCCGATCAGCCCGCTGACGCCCTTCGCGATGCCGGGCTGGATGGTCGAGCGTCAGATCAAGGCCTTCGTCAACACCGCCAAGCTCGCCCGCGAGGCCGGTTACGACGGCGTCGAGGTGATGGGCTCGGAAGGCTATCTGATCAACCAGTTCCTGTCGGCGCGCACCAATCGTCGCAATGATGCCTGGGGCGGCTCGCCGGAAAAGCGCATGCGTTTCGCGGTGGAGATCGTGCGCCGCATACGCGAGGCGGTCGGCCCGGACTTCATCCTGATCTATCGGCTGTCGATGCTGGAGCTGGTCGACGGGGGCGCCGACTGGGACGAGATCGTGCTGCAGGCCAAGGCGATCGAAGCGGCCGGCGCCACGATCATCAACACCGGTATCGGCTGGCACGAAGCACGGGTGCCGACCATCGCCACCTCAGTGCCGCGCGGGGCATTCGCCGGCGTGACCGCCAAACTGCGGCCGCACGTCACACTGCCGCTGGTCGCGACCAACCGCATCAACATGCCGGAGGTCGCCGAGCGCATCCTCGCCGCTGGCCAGTCCGACCTCGTGTCGATGGCGCGGCCGCTGCTCGCCGACCCGCAGTGGGTGAACAAGGCACGGGCGGGGCGCAGCGACGAGATCAACACCTGCATCGCCTGCAACCAGGCCTGCCTCGACCATGTGTTCGTGGAGAAACGCGCCAGCTGCCTGGTCAACCCGCGTGCCTGCGCCGAGACCGAACTCAATTACACGCCGACCACCGCGCCCAAGCGCATCGCCGTGGTGGGCGCCGGGCCGGCGGGCCTGGCCTGCGCGACGGTCGCCGCCGAGCGCGGGCATCGGGTCACGCTGTTTGATTCCGCCGATGAGATCGGCGGCCAGTTCAACCTGGCCAAACGCATCCCGGGCAAGGAGGAGTTCCACGAGACCTTGCGCTATTTCCGCCGGCAGATCGAGATCACGGGCGTTGAGCTGAGTCTGGGCACCCGCGTCGATGCCGCGGCGCTGCAGGCTGCCGGCTTCGATGCGGTGGTACTGGCTACCGGCATCCGCCCACGCCGCATCAATATCCCCGGCGCCGAGCATGCCAAGGTCTGCAGCTATGTCGATGTCCTCACCGGCCGCGTACAGCCCGGATCGAAAGTGGCCTTGATCGGTGCCGGCGGCATTGGCTTCGATGTCGCCGAGTTCCTGGTCCACGAAGGTCCTTCGCCCAGCCTTGATACCGCGCGCTGGCTGGCCGAGTGGGGCGTAGCCAGTGACTTCGAGGGCAGTGGCGGGCTGGCGCCGCGCCATGTCGAACCGTCGCCGCGCGAGGTCTGGCTGTTGCAGCGCAGCCCGGGCAAGCCGGGCGGCAAACTCGGCAAGACCACCGGATGGATCCATCGCGCTACGCTCAAGGCCAAGGGCGTGCACGCCTTGGGTGGCGTGGAGTACCTGCGCGTCGACGACGCCGGCCTGCATATCCGCATCGATGGCAAGGAGCAATGCCTGCCGGTCGATCAGGTGGTGATCTGCGCCGGGCAGGAGCCGTTACGCGAGCTGCAGCAGCCCTTGCTCGAAGCGGGTTGCGCGGTGCACTTGATCGGTGGCGCCGATGTCGCGTCCGAGCTCGATGCCAAGCGCGCGATCGACCAGGGAAGCCGACTGGCAGCAGCGCTGTAAGCGCTCGAACGAGCTGGTTTTCGAGCATTCGCTCCAATAGGAATCAATAACTTGGCAAGGCCCGTTCAGCTGAGGTTCGGGTTGCGGCCGTAGGATGCGCCCGCAGCTGGCCCCGCTATACTCGGGTCCGGCGGTGCGAGACGGGCTGGACCCACGCCCCTAGGAACTCGCCCGCCCCGCCAGACAGTTACGGCCCCGCACCATGGCTTCGCGGGGTTTCCGGACGGCGCCCACCCGTGGCACAAGCCGCCGAACCGGAAAGCGGGCAATGGCCCGTCCATCCCCAACACGCCAGGTCGCAAGCCCCCTTCCCGCCGCGCATTGCGCAGCGAGAACCGCGCGAGAGCGCGATTGGAGGCCTGTGGCGCAACGGAGCAAGGAGTTCCGCCATGAAGTTGTCATTGCTGTTGTGGCTTGCGCAGATCCTTCCGCAGCCGGTCGCCGACCCGCTGTGCCTCGCCACCACCGTTTACCTCGAAGCCCGCGACCAGTCCGAGCTCGGCCAGCGCGCCGTCGCCGAAGTCGCCCTGCGTCGCCAGGAAAGCGGCCTGTGGGGGCAGTCGGTGTGCGAGGTCGTCACTGCCCGCGGGCAGTTCGCTCCCGGCATCGTCCATCCGGGCTTGCGCATGAAGAATGTCCAGGCCTGGGAGAAGGCCGTGAAGATAGCCTTCGAGGCGCAGAAGGACTGGCAGCAGCCCCAGGGCGCGCGTCGTGAGATCGTTCCGGGCGCCAGTCATTTCGCCGCGCTCGATCTCGCCAGCCCCGCCTGGCAGACCGCCCCTCGGGTGGCGACGATCGGCGACCACACCTTCTTTCGCGTTCAGCAGCTAACCCCGCACGCCTCAGCGACGCTGAGCACGCACCATCTGGCGCCGTGATCATCGGCGCCAGTAGCGCTCCATCTCGAGGTACGTGAAGGACGCTGACCAGGTGATCAGCACCAGGCCGGTCACCGCAACGGTGCCGGCCAGAAAGCGGATCGCTCCAACCGGCGCGACGTCGCCAAAGCCGACCGTCGTGTACGACATCGCAGCGAGATAGACGGCATCGAGCAGCTGCAGCGGATGCGCGCCGGCCACGCTTCCGGTCCCGGGCAGCCAGCTCAGCCCCCAGAAGGCCAGGCCGAACAACCATATCTCGATGATGTGCAGGGCCAGCACGCCCCAGATGCCGTACAGCACCTTGCGCCGCCGCTGACTCTCGTGCCGCTGGCTCAACCAGCGCAGCAGTAAAGCCAGCCCCTCGTAATGCAGCAGCACCACAGCGCCAACGCTGACGACGGTGGCGACCACCACGGCAGCATTGGCGCCCCAGTGCGGATACATCAGCCGCGCTTGGCGATCGGCACGAAGGCACGATCCTCGGGGCCGGTGTAGTTTGCGCTCGGGCGGATGATCTTGCCGTCGATACGCTGCTCGATCACGTGCGCGCTCCAGCCCGAGGTACGGGCGATCACGAACAACGGCGTGAACATCGCGGTCGGCACGCCCATCATGTGGTAGGCCGAAGCGCTGTACCAATCGAGGTTGGGGAACATCTTCTTCATGTCCCACATCAAGGTCTCGATGCGCTCGGAGACGTCGAACAGCACCGGGTTGCCGCCCTTGGTGCAGAGCTTGCGCGAGATCTCCTTGATGATCGGATTGCGCGGGTCGCCGACGGTGTACACCGGATGGCCGAAGCCGATCACGATCTCCTTGCGCTCGACACGGGCGCGGATGTCGGCCTCGGCCTCGTCGGCGCTGCCGTAACGGGCGATGATTTCCATCGCCACCTCGTTGGCGCCGCCGTGCTTGGGCCCGCGCAGCGCACCGATGGCGCCGGTGATGCAGGAGAACAGATCGGTACCGGTGCCGGCGATGACGCGGGCGGTGAAGGTCGAGGCGTTGAACTCGTGCTCGGCGTACAACACCAGGGACTGGTCGAGCGCGTGCGCATGCAGCTCGCTCGGCGGCTCGCCATGCAGCAGGTGCAGGAAATGCGCGGCGATGGTGTCGTCGTCGGTTTCGGTGTCGATGCGACGGCCGTTGCGGGTGAAGTGCCACCAGTACAGCAGCATCGAGCCGAAGCTCGCCATCAGCCGATCGGCGATATCGCGCGCTTCATTGACCGGATGGCCGTCGCGCTCGGGCAACACGGTGCCGAGCACCGAGCAGCCGGTGCGCAGCACGTCCATCGGATGCGCATTGGCCGGGACCAGTTCGAGCGCCTCGGCGACGATCGCCGGCAGGCCACGCAGGCGCTTGAGCTTGGTCTTGTACGCCGACAGCTGGCTGGCGGTCGGCAGGCTGCCGTGCACCAGCAGATGCGCGACTTCCTCGAAGCCCGCCTGGGTCGCCAGGTCCTTGATGTCGTAGCCGCGGTAATGCAGGTCGTTGCCGCTGCGCCCGACCGTGCACAGGGCGGTGTTGCCGGCCGCCGTGCCGGACAGGGCAACGGACTTCTTCGGCTTGGGCAGGGTGGATTCGCTCATCGGACGGCTCCCTTCGCTTCGATTCGGTGGAAAGCGCGAATTATAGGCCGGGCGTGACGGGCGGCGCCTGCCGCGGATCAACCGAAGAAGGCGTAGCAGACCGCGATTGACGCCAGCACGCCGGCCAGTTCGGCCAGCAGTGCGCAGCCGACCGCGTGCCGGGCGCGACGGATGCCGACCGCGCCGAAGTACACCGCCAACACGTAGAACGT
>DASUOA010000140.1:0-8060 GCA_036276895.1 Arenimonas sp.
CGCGCCGGCGGTGGTCAGGCGATGGCGCAGGTAGGCGCCGGTGGCGTGCGCGTCGAGCGGACGCAGGTGGTAGCGTGCGGTGATGCGTTGCGCGAGCTGGCGCAGTTCCGGGCGGGCGAGCATGTCGCGCAGCTCCGGCTGGCCGAGCAGGATGATCTGCAACAGCTTCTGCGTCGGCGTCTCCAGGTTGGTCAGCAGGCGCACCTGCTCCAAGGCGTCGACCGACAACTGCTGCGCCTCGTCGATGATCAACACCACCCGCAGACCCTGCGCATAGGCCTCGAGCAGAAAATGGCTCAACGCATCGAACAGCGCCTTCAGGCTGCCGCGCTTGCCGGTCAGGTCGAGCCGCAACTCTTCCGCGATCGTCTCCAGCAACTCCACCGGATTCAGCCGCGGATTGAGCACCAGCGCGACACGCGTGTCTTCCGGCAACTGCTCCAGCAGCAACCGGCACAGCGTCGTCTTGCCCGTCCCTACTTCGCCGGTCAACTGCACGAACCCGCCACTGCCGCCCTGGCCGATGCCATACAGCAGATGCGCCAAGGCATCGCGATGCCTTTCGCTGAGAAAGACAAACCGCGGATCAGGCGTAATCGAGAACGGCGCTTCCTTCAGGCCGTAGAACTCGAGATACATGCAGGCCTCGCACCAAGAGGGACGCCTAGCCTAACAAGCTTTGTTGCTCGGCCGCGCGACGAGATATCCGAGCGATGACGCGCCCGGGTGTGTCGGCGTCAAGCCCGCCAGGGATGGCGGGCGCCGCGTCTCGGGGCAGGACTGCCCCGCGTCGCGGAAAGCGACATACCCGGGTGCGGCAGCGCGGGCCGATGCACCCACAACCAGCGACGCTTTACTCCGATAGCGTCAGCAGCGACGCATTGCCACCGGCCGCCGTCGTGTTGATCGTCAAGGTGCGCTCGGACGCGAACTTCAACAGGTAGTGCGGGCCACCGGCTTTCGGTCCGGTACCCGACAGGCCCTCGCCACCGAACGGCTGCACGCCGACCACCGCACCGATCTGATTGCGATTCACATAGCAGTTGCCGACCCGCACCGTACGCGCGATGTGCTCCACCGTCGCATCGATCCGCGAATGGATACCCAGCGTCAGCCCATAACCCGTCGCATTGATATCCGCCAACACCTTGTCCAGCTCAGCCGCGTCGTAGCGGATCACATGCAGAATCGGCCCGAACACCTCGCGCGTCAGCTGCGACAACGACGACAATTCGTAAGCCCGCGGCGCCACGAAGCACCCGTTCGCACAATCCTCGGGCAAAGCAACCTGGCGGATCAGCTTGGCTTCCTTATCCATCCGAGCCGCATGCGCCTCGAGAATCCCACGTGCATCCTCATCGATCACCGGCCCGACATCGGTCGACAGCAGCCCCGGATCGCCGACCACCAGCTCGTCCATCGCACCGGCCAGCATCGCCACCACCTTGTCGGCGATGTCCTTCTGCACGAACAAAACCCGCGCCGCCGAACAGCGCTGCCCCGCCGAATCGAACGCCGAACTCATCGCATCGCGCACCAGCTGCTCCGGCAGCGCCGACGAATCCGCGATCAAGGCATTCTGCCCGCCGGTCTCGGCGATCAGCGTCGCCAGCGGCGCATTGCGCGCGGCCAGCGCACGATTGATCGCCCACGCCGTTTCGGTCGAACCGGTGAAGACCACGCCGGTGACGCGCGGATCACGCGTCAGCGCCGCACCGACCGTGGCGCCATCGCCCGGCGTGAACTGCAGCACGTCCTCCGGCACGCCGGCCTCGTGCAACAGCTTCACCGCGAAGTGCGCGACCAGCGTGGTCTGCTCAGCCGGCTTGGCGATCACCGAATTGCCGGCCGCGAGCGCCGCCGCCACCTGGCCCATGAAGATCGCCAGCGGGAAATTCCACGGGCTGATGCAGACGAACACGCCCTTGCCATGCAGCTGCAGCTGGTTCGACTCACCGGTCGGACCCGGCAGTTGCTCCGGATGCGCGAACAGCTTGCGCGCCTGCGCCGCGTAGTAGCGGCAGAAATCCACCGCCTCGCGCACCTCGGCGACCGAGGCCGGCAGCGACTTGCCGGCCTCCTTCACGCACAGCGCGATGATCTCCGGCATGCGCTTTTCCATCAGCTCGGCGCTGTACTCGAGGATCTTGGCGCGCGAGGCGGCAGGGGTGTGGTCCCAGCGCGGGTAGGCTGCGACTGCGTTGTCGAGCGCGCGCGCCACCGTGGCGTCGTCGCAGGCCTGCCACTGGCCGATCACCTCGCGGCGGTCGGCCGGGTTCTTCACGTCGACACTGGCACCGCTCGGCTTGGCGCCCGGCACCAGCGGTGCCGCGCTCCACGCTGTCGGGGCCGCGGCGATGCGCTCGGCGAGCTCGCGCAGGGTCTGGTCGTTGGCGAGATTGACACCCATGGAATTCTTCCTCTCGGTGCCGAACAGGTCGGCGGGCAGCGGGATGTGCGGATGCGGCTTGACGACGTTGGCCTCGACCTGCGCCACCGGATCGGCGACGAGGTCGGCCGGCGGCAGCGTCTCGTCGGTGATGCGGTTGACGAAACTGGAGTTGGCGCCGTTCTCCAGCAAGCGGCGCACGAGGTAAGGCAGCAGGTCTTCGTGGCTGCCGACCGGCGCGTAGACGCGGCAGGGCACGTTCAGGCGATCGGCAGGAATCACTTCGGCGTACAGGTGCTCGCCCATGCCGTGCAGGCGCTGGAACTCGAACGGCTTGCCCTGCGCGTAGTGGTGGATGGCAGCGATGGTCTGCGCATTGTGGGTGGCGAACATCGGATAGAAGGCATCGCCTGCCGCGAACATCCGCCGCGCACAGGCGAGGTAACTGACATCGGTATTGGCCTTGCGCGTGAACACCGGATAGCCGCTGTAGCCCTCGGCCTGCGCCTTCTTGATCTCGCTGTCCCAGTAGGCGCCCTTGACCAGGCGTACCGGCATGCGCCGGCCGACCTCGCGTGCGGCATCGGCCAGTACATCGAGCAGGTAGGGCGCGCGCTTCTGGTAGGCCTGCACCGCCAGGCCATAGCCTTCCCAGCCGGTCAGCGAGCGATCCTTGAAAGCGCCGAGGATGACTTCGAGGCTGAGCTCCAGGCGCTCGGACTCCTCGGCATCGATGGTGAAACCGATGCGCTGGTTGCGTGCCGCGCGCGCCAATTCCAGCACCCGCGGTGTCAGCTCGGCCAGTACCCGCGCGCGCTTGGCGACTTCGTAGCGCGGATGCAGCGCCGAGAGCTTGACCGAAATGCTCGGTGCGGCGAACACGTCCGGATACGGCCCGCCGGCGCCGATCGCGTCGATGGCATCGCGGTAGGCGGCGAAATAGCGATCGGCGTCCTTCTGGGTGAAGGCGGCTTCGCCGAGCATGTCGAAGGAATAACGGTAAGCGGCATTGCCGCCCTTGCGCGAACGGGTCAGTGCCTCGTTGATGCTCCGGCCCATCACGAACTGGTGGCCCATGATGCGCATCGCCTGGCGCACGGCGAGGCGAATCGCCGGTTCGCCGGCGCGACCGACCAGGCGGCGGAAGGCACCCGCGACATTGCGCCGGGTTTCTTCGGCCAGGCCGACCAGATGACCAGTCAGCATCAGGCCCCAAGTGGAGGCATTGACCAGCACCGAGCTCGAACGCCCGAGGTGCGACTCCCAGTCCGCCTCGCCGAGCTTGTCGCGGATCAGCCGGTCGGCGGTGGCCTGGTCGGGAATGCGCAGCAGCGCTTCGGCGACGCACATCAGCAGCACGCCTTCTTCGGACGACAGGTCGTACTCGCGCATGAAGGCCTCGACCATGCCCGGGTCGGCGGCACGGCGACGGGTGCGCTCGACCAGCTCGATGGCCGTGGCCTGGACGCGGGCCTGCTCGCCGGCAGGCAGGCGCGCCTCGGCCAGCAGCTCGGCGAGGTGTTCGGCCTCGTCGCGGGCATAGGCGGCGGTGATGCGGGCGCGGGACGGGCCGGTCGTGGCCGGCAATTCGGGGCTGAGGATGGGGCGCACGAGGGTCCCTGGGGCGGCGATCGAAAGGGCGCGTGCGGCCGGTGGCGCTGGCCGCGGCGGTGGGACGCCGATTCTAGGCCGCTGACCACGGGCGATAAAGCATCCCGACGATTGCGCCCGGCCTTGATACCGCCGGTTGCCGGGGGGCGGAGCCGGCGGCTAAAATCGCCGGGTTTCCGCGCGGCCGCATTTGGCGCTAGGGCCTTGGCGCGGAGCGGGATTTGCGGATGAGCTGGTTCCATCGGTCCGAAAGGGACCGGGGATGCAGCTCTTTTTGCGTCCCCGGCGCGATCGCCGGGACATACGAACCGATATCGATCTTGGGGTGAGTTGGATGAACGCGATCACACAAGCGGCAGCACGCGGCAAGCGCCTGCTGGCCCTGGGTGCCGGCCTGCTGGCCAGCAGCGCGGCCCTCGCGGCCGAACCGGTGCGCTGGCAGCTGAACATGCCCGAGGGCGTGACCCGGACCGCCGAGAACGCCTACAGCATGCACATGATCATGCTGTGGATCTGCGTCTTCATCGGCCTCGTGGTGTTCGGCGCCATGGCCGTCGCGATGTTCAAGTTCCGCAAGTCGCAGGGCGCCAAGCCCGACACCAACTTCACCCACAGCACGCTGCTGGAGGTGATCTGGACCGCGATTCCGATCCTGATCCTGGTGGTGATGGCAGTGCCGGCGACCACCCGCGTGATGGAGCAGTACGACGCCAAGGGCCACGAGATGACGGTGAAGGTCACCGGCTACCAGTGGATGTGGCGCTACGAATACGTTGGCGAGGGCGTCAACTTCGTCTCCCGCCTCGACCGCGAGTCCGACCGCATCCGCCAGTCCGGCGTGGTGCCGGGCACTGACGAGCATCCGCACTACCTGCGCGAAGTCGATCGCCCGCTGGTGCTGCCGGTCGGCACCAAGGTGCGCTTTGTGTTCACCGCCGACGACGTGATCCACGCCTGGTGGGTGCCGGCGCTGGGCTGGAAGCAGGACGCGATCCCCGGCATGGTCACCGAGGCCTGGACCGAGCTCGCCGAGCCGGGCGTCTACCGCGGCGTCTGCGCCGAACTCTGCGGCAAGGACCACGGCTTCATGCCGATCGTGGTCAAGGCGGTGTCCAAGGCCGAGTTCCAGGCCTGGCTGGCCGCCACCCAGGCCGGCGACGACGTCGAAGCCGCCCGCATCGCTGCCTCCGCGCCGGCCGTCGCCGGCAGCGAAGGCTGATCCGCATTCCAGAGGCTCTACCCATGGCTACCAATTACTCGGCCCACGATGCCCACGGCGCCGCCGCGGCGCACGACGACCACCACGGCGAGCACCAGCAGAGCTTCTTCCAGCGCTGGTTCAATTCGACCAACCCCAAGGACATCGGCACCCTGTACCTGGTGTTCTCGCTGGTGATGTTCTTCGTCGGCGGCGCGATGGCGCTGGTGATCCGCGCCGAACTGTTCCAGCCCGGCCTGCAGCTGGTCGAGCCGGAGTTCTTCAACCAGATGACCACCATGCACGCGCTGGTGATGATCTTCGGCGCGGTGATGCCGGCCTTCGTCGGTCTGGCGAACTGGATGATCCCGCTGCAGATCGGCGCGCCGGACATGGCGCTGCCGCGCATGAACAACTGGTCGTTCTGGATCATGCCGTTCGCTTTCACCGTGCTGCTGATGCCGCTGGTGCTGGGCATGTTCGGCATCGGCGGCGGCGGCCCGGCCGGCGGCTGGACGCTGTACCCGCCGCTGTCCTTGCAGGGCGGCAGTTCGCTCGCCTTCACCATCTTCGCCATCCACATGATGGGCATCAGCTCGATCATGGGCGCGATCAATATCATCGCCACCATCCTCAACATGCGCGCCCCCGGCGTCGATCTGCTGAAGATGCCGATCTTCGCCTGGACCTGGCTGATCACCGCCTTCCTGCTGATCGCCGTGATGCCGGTGCTGGCCGGCGCGGTCACCATGCTGCTGACCGACAAGTTCTTCGAGACCAGCTTCTTCAATGCCGCCGGTGGCGGTGACCCGGTGATGTACCAGCACATCTTCTGGTTCTTCGGTCACCCCGAGGTCTACATCATGATCCTGCCGGCCTTCGGCGTGGTCTCGGAGATCATCCCGACCTTCGCGCGCAAGCCGCTGTTCGGCTACCAGGCGATGGTCTACGCCACCGCCTCGATCGCCTTCCTGAGCTTCATCGTCTGGGCGCACCACATGTTCACGGTCGGCATGCCGCTCGGCGGCGAGCTGTACTTCATGTACGCCACCATGCTGATCGCCATCCCGACCGGCGTGAAGGTGTTCAACTGGGTGACGACGTTGTGGCGCGGTTCGATCAGCTTCGAGACGCCGATGCTGTTCGCGCTGGGCTTCGTGGTGATGTTCACCATCGGCGGCTTCTCCGGCCTGATGCTGGCGATCGTGCCGGCCGACTTCCAGTACCACGACACCTACTTCGTGGTCGCGCACTTCCACTACGTGCTGGTGACCGGCGCGGTGTTCGGCATCATGGCCGGCGTGTACTACTGGCTGCCGAAGTGGACCGGCTACATGTACAACGAGACGCTCGGCAAGTGGCATTTCTGGCTGTCGACCATCTTCGTCAACCTGCTGTTCTTCCCGCAGCACTTCCTGGGCCTGGCCGGCATGCAGCGTCGCGTGCCCGACTACAACATGGCCTTTGCCGACTGGAACATGGTGTCCACCGTCGGTGGCTTCGGCTTCGGCATTTCGCAGCTGCTGTTCGCCTACCTGGTGTGGTCGGCGGCGCGCGGTGGCGCCAAGGCCGAAGCGCGCGTCTGGGAAGGCGCCAAGGGTCTGGAGTGGACGGTGCCGTCGCCGGCGCCGCATCACACCTTCACTGTGCCGCCGGTGATCAAGGACGGCGATCTCGCGCACGGCGACGTCAGCCACTGATCCGGAGATGCCGGTGAGCCCGACCGACTTCGAACGCCCCTCGCGCCGTGCCGGCATCGTCCGCACGGCCGCGGTGCTGGGCGCGGTCGCGGTGGCGATCTATGTCGCTTTCATCCTGCGCGCGGTGCTGTCCGCATGAAGCCGGCACTGTCCTCGACGCTGAAGAAGATCGCGCTGGTCTCGGCCGGCAGCTTCGTGTTCGCGTTTTCGCTGGTGCCGCTGTACCGCATCGCCTGCGAGAAGGTGTTCGGCATCAAGCTCGAGGCCGGTGCTGCCGATGCGGCGCGGGTCGGCGACATGCGCGCGGACGAATCGCGCACGGTGCGGGTCGAGTTCGATGCCAACGTCAATTCCAAGCTGCCCTGGAGTTTCGCGCCGAAGACGCTGCATCTCGACGTGCAGCCGGGCAAGGCCTACGAGGTCAACTACATCGCCCGCAACGAGTCGGATGCCGCCATCGTCGGCAACGCGGCGCCTTCGGTGGCGCCGACCGTGGCTTCGGGCTATTTCAACAAGACCGAATGCTTCTGCTTCACCGAGCAGCTGCTGGCGGCGGGCGAGGAGCGGCTGATGCCGGTGCGCTTCATCGTCAGCCCCGACCTGCCGGACAACGTCCAGACCCTGACCTTGTCCTACACCTTCTTCAGCAATGATGTGGCGACCGCCAAGCTGGTCGCCGCCGCACCGAAGGGCAGCGGCGCACGCAGCGCGCCCTGACCGCCGATCCCAATTCCACTGATACGCAGTTCCGGGGACTCCCATGGCACACAGCAGCGATCACGCCAACGTCTACTACGTTCCGCACCACAGCCCGTGGCCCTTCCTGGGCTCGATCACCCTGTTCATGACCATGATCGGCGTGGCCAACTGGTTCAACGGCCATGGCTGGGGCTTCTACCTGTTCTTGGCCGGCCTCGGCACCACGTTGTCGGTGCTGGCCGGCTGGTTCGGGCATGTGATCGCCGAGTCGGTCAGCGGCAAGTACAACGAGCAGGTCGACCGCTCGTTCCGCATGGGGATGATGTGGTTCATCTTCTCAGAGGTGATGTTCTTCGCGGCGTTCTTCGGCGCGCTGTTCTACGCGCGCCTCCTCTCCATACCCTGGCTGGGCGGCGAGGGCGTCAAGATTTTTACGAACATTCTGTTGTGGCCCGAGTTCGAA
>DASUOA010000141.1:0-7942 GCA_036276895.1 Arenimonas sp.
CGGTGCCGACGATCTCTACCGCATGGGTACGTTGGCGCAGGTGCTGCAGTTGCTCAAGCTGCCCGATGGCACCATCAAGGTGCTGGTCGAAGGTGTATCGCGCGTCAGCGTCGACGGCTTCGGCGAGCGCGAGGGTGCACTGACCGCGACCGGTGAGGAAGTGGAATCGCAATCCGGCATGCCCGAGCGCGAGCTCGACGTCACTGCGCGCTCGCTGATGAGCCTGTTCGGGCAGTACGTCAAGACCAATCGCAAACTGCCGCCCGAGTTGCTGACCACGCTGTCGGGCATCGATGACCCGAGCCGGCTGGCCGACACCATTGCGGCGCATCTCGGAACGCGTCTGGCCGACAAGCAGCGGCTGCTGGAAACGCTGGAAGTCGGCGAGCGCCTGGAAATTCTGATCGGTCTGGTCGACGGCGAGATCGACGTGCAGCAGATCGAGAAGCGCATCCGCGGCCGCGTGAAATCGCAAATGGAGAAGAGCCAGCGCGAGTACTACCTCAACGAGCAGATGAAGGCGATCCAGAAGGAGCTCGGCGAGCTCGACGAGGCGCCGAACGAGATCGAGGAGCTGGCCAAGAAGATCGCCTCTGCGGGCATGCCCAAGGAAGTCGAGGCCAAGGCCCGAACCGAGCTCAACAAGCTCAAGCAGATGTCGCCGATGTCGGCGGAAGCCACCGTCGTACGTAACTACATCGACTGGCTGGTCGGCGTGCCATGGAAGAAGCGCAGCAAGGTGCGCAAGGACCTCAAGGGTGCGCAGAAGGTGCTCGACACTGATCATTACGGCCTGGAGAAGGTCAAGGAACGCATCCTCGAATACCTCGCAGTGCAATCGCGGGTGAAGCAGATGAAGGGGCCGATTCTGTGTCTGGTCGGTCCGCCGGGCGTGGGCAAGACGTCACTGGGGCAGTCGATCGCCAAGGCCACCAATCGCAAGTTCGTGCGCATGTCGCTCGGCGGTGTGCGTGACGAGGCGGAGATCCGTGGCCACCGTCGCACCTACATCGGCTCGATGCCGGGCCGCATCGTGCAGAACCTCAACAAGGTCGGCGCGCGCAACCCACTGTTCATGCTCGACGAGATCGACAAGATGAGCATGGACTTCCGCGGTGATCCGTCGTCGGCATTGCTGGAGGTTCTCGACCCCGAGCAGAACCACACCTTCAACGATCACTACCTGGAAGTCGATCTCGACCTGTCGGAAGTGATGTTCATCGCCACGTCGAACTCTTTGAATATTCCGGGTCCGTTGCTCGATCGCATGGAGGTGATCCGCATCCCCGGCTACACCGAAGAGGAGAAGCTGAGCATTGCGCAGAATTACCTGCTGCCGAAGCAGATCAAAGGTAATGGCCTGCGCGATGGCGAGCTGAAGGTGGCCGAGAGCGCGCTGCGTGACATCGTTCGTTACTACACGCGCGAGTCGGGCGTGCGCGGACTTGAACGCGAAATCTCGAAGATCTGCCGCAAGGTGGTGAAGGAGCTTGCGCTGGCCGGTCCACGCAAGTCGGCCAAGAGCGGCAAGGCGCCGCCGCCGCTGCAGGTCAACTCGAAGAATCTCGACAAGTATCTTGGGGTGCAGCGCTACGACTTTGGTCGTGCCGAGGAAACTGGCGAGATCGGTCTGGTCACTGGCCTGGCGTGGACGGAGGTCGGTGGCGACCTGCTGCAGATCGAAGCCGCGCTGATGCCTGGCAAGGGCCAGTTGATTCTCACTGGCCAGCTGGGCGACGTGATGCAGGAGTCGGTCAAAGCGGCCTACACCGTGGTGCGTGCGCGCAGCGAACGGCTGGGCCTTGACGCCGAGTTCCACCAGAAGTTCGACACCCATGTGCACGTGCCCGAAGGTGCGACGCCCAAGGATGGTCCGAGTGCCGGCATCGCGATGGTGACGGCGCTGGTGTCGGTGCTCTCCGGTGTGCCGGTTCGCGCGGATGTCGCGATGACCGGCGAGATCACGCTGCGTGGCCGCGTGCTGCCGATCGGTGGTCTCAAGGAAAAGCTGCTGGCGGCATTGCGCGGCGGCATCAAGACCGTGCTGATCCCAGAAGAGAATCGCAAGGATCTTGCGGATATTCCGAAGAACGTCACGCAAGGCCTTGAGATCGTTCCGGTGAAGTGGATTGACCAGGTGCTTGACGTTGCCCTGGTCCAGCCATTGACGCCGCAAGCTGATTCCGAACCTGCAGTGGCCGAAGCGCCACGCGCATCGGCGAAGAAGTCGACCGGCGACGCGCGCCGGCACTGAGCGTTGACCGGAAGCGCAACGGCGTTTCGTGCGAAACCCGGAAAGCCGCGAAATAACTGGCTTTCACGTATTGCGTAGGCAAAAACGCGCTGGTATAAATCCTGTCAACCGCGAGCGGACTGAAACGTCCGCTCGCGGCACAGGTGGAACTGGGGAGTCAAGTATTTCTGGCCGCCCTCAGCTGTCCTTATTCAGACCGCGGGAACATCCCCGCCTAGGGAGTCAATAATGAACAAAGCCGAATTTATCGGTGCCGTGTCCGACAACGCCGAGCTGACCAAGGCCGATGCCGGCCGTGCGGTCGACGCGATGATCGAAGTCATCAAGAAGGCGCTCAAGAAGGGCGACACCGTGACGCTGGTGGGCTTCGGCACCTTCTCGGTGCGCAAGCGCGCTGCCCGTCAGGGCCGCAACCCGCAGACGGGTGCGACCATCAAGATCAAGGCTTCGAAAAATCCGGCGTTCAAGGCTGGCAAAGCGCTGAAGGATGCTGTAAACTGATCGTCGTTGTTTAGGGTGCTTAGCTCAGCGGTAGAGCGTCGCCCTTACAAGGCGAGGGTCGGGGGTTCGAAACCCTCAGCACCCACCAGCCAGGGAGCGCAAGCCCCTACAGTGTTTATGCAGCGGAGTGGTAGTTCAGTCGGTTAGAATGCTGGCCTGTCACGCCGGAGGTCGCGGGTTCGAGTCCCGTCCACTCCGCCACATACCCGAGGGCGCCCCGCAAGGGCGCCCTTTTTTTTAGATCAACTGGACCCAACAGCATGCTGCAACGTATCCGCGACAAGAGTTCGGGTTGGCTGGCAGGAGTCATCCTCGGACTGGTCATCCTGACCATGGCCTTCTTCGGCATCGACTCCTACTTCACGCCGAAAGTCGAAACCTTTGCCGCCAAGATCGAAGGGCCGGCGAAGTTCCTGGGCTTCGGCGCGCAGAGCATCGAGATTTCGCAGCAGGAATTCCGCAACCGCCTCGAGCGCGTGCGCGCACTGCAGCGCAACCAGATGGGTGAGGCTTTCGATCCGCTGGCTTTCGAGTCGCTGGACAACAAGCGCGCGCTGCTTGATCAGATGGTCGATGAGGCCTTGGCGCGGCTGGCGGCCGAGCGCGACGGCGTCGCGGTCAGCAGCGGCGCGTTGCAGAAGGCGATCCTTGAGGTCGACGCATTCAAGATTGACGGCAAGTTCAATCCGGACCAGTACCGGATGACGCTGCAGACACAGGGCTATACGCCAGCAGGTTTCGAGGCGCTGATCCGCGAAGAGCTGCAGCGCGACGCGATCGCCACCGAGCTGGCTGCTTCGGCACTGGCCGGAGAAGACGAGCTCGCCGCCTACGTGCGGCTGAGCCAGCAGACGCGTGATCTCACCTGGGTGGAGCTGCCGACGCCGTCGCTGCCCGATGCCGCGCCGGAAGAGCCGACGCTTCGCGAATGGCACGCGTCGAACGCGTCGCGTTACCAGGTGCCGGAGACGGTGGCGATCGAGTACGTGGAGATCGATGCGAGCACGCTTGAGCTGAGCACGTCCGTCGACGATGCGACGTTGCGTGATCGCTATGAGCAGCAGCGCACCCGTTTCGTCACCGATCCGCAGTATCTGGCGTCGCACCTGTTGGTCGCGGTGCCGGCCGATGCCGATGCGGCGGCGGAAAGCGCCGCGCGTGAACGCGCAGCGGCTTTGGCGGCGCAGGCGCGTGAGCCGGGCGCGGACTTCGCAGCCCTGGTGCGCGAACATTCCGACGACTTGGGTTCCAAGGAAGAGGGCGGCGACCTGGGCGCGATCGAGAAGGGCCTGTTCGAGGCTGACTTCGAGGCGGCGGTGTTCGCGCTGGAGGCCGGCGGCATCAGTGACCCGGTGCGGACTGCCGAGGGCTGGCACGTGATCCAGCTGCGCGAGTTGGTGCCGGGTAGCGAGCGTCCGTTTGAAGAAGTGCGCGAGGAACTGGCGCAGGAATTCCTGGAGACCGAGCGCGAGCGCGCGTTCAGCGATCTCAGCGGCCGCTTGATCGATCGCGTCTACCGCGAACCCAGCGCTCTGGCCGAGGCGGCGGCGGAACTCGGGCTGACGCTGCAGCGCACGCCGGCGTTCGCGCAGGGTGGGGGCGAAGGCGTCGCAGCGTTGGAGGCGGTGCGTCGCGCAGCCTTCAGCGAGGCGCAGAAGATCGAAGGCCAGGCCAGCGATGCCATCGAGATCGGACCGAACCATATCGTGGTGCTACGTGTCAGCGAGCACACGCCGGCGACGACGCGTCCGTACGAGGAAGTGCAGGCGCAGGTGCTGGCTGACTTCAACGCCGAACGTCTGGCCGAACTGGCCAAGGCGCAAGCGGAAGCCCTGCTGGAGCGCGCGCACGCTGGCGAGGCGTTGCAGGTGCTCGCTGACGAAGTGGGGCGTGGCCTGCAGTCGCAGGCGGGCGTCGGTCGGTTCGCACGGGAGTTCCCGGGCACGTTGGTGCAGGAGGCGTTCCGCCTCGGACGCCCCGAGGGCGATACGGTGCCGGTCGGCATGGCGCAGCTCGGTGGCGACCGCTACGCCCTTGTCAGTGTGACCGCGGTCAAGGACGGCGATGTCTCGGCGATGGAGCAGACCGTGCGCGACATGATGCGCCAGCAGCTGGCGCAGATGCGTGGCGTGGTCGAGCGCATGGCCTATCTGCAGGCCTTGCGCCAGCAGTACCAGGTTACCGTCGCGGAAGATCGCCTCTGATACGCACGCATTGCGATGCATGAAAAAGGCCCGGGAAACCCCGGGCCTTTTTTGTTGCGCGCGCTGGAACGGCTGCGATCAGGCGTCTTCACCGATCCCGGTCATGCCCAGGATGTTGTAGCCGGCGTCGACATAGGTGATCTCGCCGGTGATGCCGGCGGCAAGATCGGAACTCAGAAACGCAGCGACATTGCCGACATCCTCGATGCTCACGGCGCGACGCAGCGGTGCATGCGTCTCGAACTGGTTGAGCATCTTGCGGAAGTTGGCAATGCCCGCCGCGGCTAGGGTCTTGATCGGGCCGGCGGAAATGGCATTGACGCGCGTGCCCTCCGGGCCGAGGTTCAGCGCGAGATAGCGCACGCTGGCCTCGAGGCTGGCCTTGGCAACGCCCATCACGTTGTAGTTGGCCAGGGCGCGCACGGCGCCGAGGTAGCTCAGGGTCAGGATGCTGCCGTTGCGCCCCTGCATCATCGGCCTTGCCGCCTTGGCCAGCGCTGACAGCGAGTAGCTGGAGATGTCGTGGGCGATGCGGAAGTTCTCGCGGGTCAGGCCGTCGAGATAGTTGCCTTCGATCGCTTCGCGCGGGGCGTAGCCGACCGAGTGGACCAGGATGTCGAGGCCATCCCAGCGCTTTCCGAGTTCGGCGAACACAGCTTCGATCTGCGCGTCATCGGCGACGTCCAGCGGCAGCACGATGTCGGAATTGCAGTCCTTGGCACACTCGTCGACGCGCGACTTGAGCTTTTCGGTCTGGTAGGTGAAGGCCAGTTCGGCGCCTTCCCGGTGCATCGCTTCGGCGATGCCAGTAGCGATCGAACGCTGACTGGCGACGCCCACGATCAGGGCGCGTTTACCCGCTAGAAAACCCATTGCTCTCCTCCGATGGCGCCGCAGTCCGGCGCGAAAACGTCAAGTGTCGCGCAGGCCGGGCCATACGGCCAAGCATGGATCATGGTCCGAGCTGCAGGCGTTGGCCGATGCGCAGGATGCTGTCGCCTCGCAGGCGGTTCCAGGCCAGCAGGTTGGCCAGCGTCACGCCGTAGCGGCGGGCCAAGGTCGACAGCGTGTCGCCGGCGGCAACCACGTGCTCGCGCGGCGGCGGCGGCGGTGGGGGCAATGCCGCGGCGGCGTCTACGAATGCGGCATGCATGCCCGGCGCCAACGGAGCCAATACTTGCCGACTGGCCGCTGCGGTGATTCGGCCCGGACGGTAGGCCGGATTCAATTCGCGCAATTGCGCGGCATCCAGATCCATCAGCTCTGCCGCTTGATCCAATGTGGTGACGGCGGGTGGCAACTCGACGCGCGCCAGTGGCACGAAACGCGCTTGCTCGGGGAGTTCGATGCCGTTCGCTTCGGGTTCGCTGACCAGACAGGCGAGCGCGCGCAGCTTGGCGACGTAGTCGTAGGTGTGTTTCGCCAGCCCGGCGGGCAAACGCTCTTCGCCGGACACGGCATCGTCGCCGCTGCGCTTGAGGGCGCGTTTGAGCCGGTACTCGCCGGCGTTGTAGGCCATCGCGGTGGCGCGCCAGTCGCCGAAGCGCTGGTGCAGGGAGTCGAGATATGAGATGGCCGCCGGCGTGGCATCCAGTGGTGCGAGGCGGCCGTCGTAACCCGGGGCGATCGCGATGCCGAAATGGCGCGCCGTGCCAGGGACGAACTGCCACAGGCCGGTGGGGCCGCCCGGTGCAACGGCATCGGGGCGATACCCGCTCTCGACCAGCGGGATCAAGGCGAACTCGCCGGGAAGCTCGGCCGCTTCGACTTCGCCGAGTACATAGTCGAGCATTGGCAGAATCGCTTCGAGCTGGGCCGCGAAGCGCGATGGATTCGCTGCGTAACGTCGACGCCAGCTGCGGTTCTGTGCGCCTTCGAGGCAGGCGGGCTGCGTCAGCCGCAGGCGCAGGCGCTCGAATACCGCGGCGCCGGTATCGGCATCGGGCGCCGCCACAGGCTTTTCAGGTTGTGCGGCGGGGGCGGAGGGAGCACGTGCGGCCGGCGGCGCAGGCCTGGGCGCTAGCGCAGCGGGCGGAGGCGAGGGCTCGGGCTCGGGGCGGACCGGTGCCCGACACGCGGCAAGCAACAACATCAACGGCAGCAGCCCGAGCCAGCGATTCATTGGAACACGTCCTTCCAGCGACGCAGCGCGGCGAAGGCCTGCTCACGTCCTTCCGGGCGACGCCCGAATTCCCGAGTGAGACTTTCCACGATGGCTGCTTGTTCGACCCGGAGGAAGGGATTGGCCTGCCGCTCGATACCGATGCGGCTCGGCAGGCTCGGCTCGCCACGCGCGCGACGTTCGCCGGCTTCGGCCAACCACGCATCACGCGCGGCATTGTCCGGCTCGACGATCCGCGCGAAGCGGCCGTTGGCCAGCGTGTATTCGTGCGCGCAGCAGACCCGTGTGCCACCGGGGAGTGCGGCCAGACGATCCAGCGAGGCCAACATCTGCGCGGCACTGCCCTCGAACAGGCGACCGCAGCCCAGACTGAACAAGGTGTCGCCGCAGAACAGGACGTCATCGCTCAGGTAGGCGACATGGCTGCGGGTATGCCCCGGTACCGCCAGCACATCGACGTCGAGCGACATCGCTTCGATGCGAAATCGCTGGCCATCTGCGACGCGCTCGCCGGCATGGGGAATGCGCGCGTCGGCAGGGGCATAGCAGGGCAGGTCGAAGGCATCCTGCAATTCCGCTATGCCGCCGATGTGGTCGGGGTGATGGTGGGTGATCAGGATCGCCTGGGGCTGCAACCCCGATGCGACGGCGCGAAAAACCGGGTCGGCGATGCCGGGATCGATGATCACTACACGATCGGCTGCGTCGGCCAACAGCCACACGTAGTTGTCGGTGAGGATCGGTAGCGGGATGGCACGCAACGCTGTCAAGGCGGATGACCGCGACCGGGTTTTGACGGAAGATAGCGACCATGCCGCTCCTGTCCGCCCGGCGTCAAGCCGAGCCCGATTCCGCCAACTG
>DASUOA010000142.1:0-2109 GCA_036276895.1 Arenimonas sp.
TTAGCATGAACAAAGCACCAAAGTCCGGGAAGGAACCCAGCCGCCATTGCGGCAACAGTGATTGCAGCGAGCGCAACCGGTCGCCAGTTCAAACGCACGATCGATGCCCCGATTCCGCAAAGCAACAGCAATGCCGCCGCAGCGACGATCGCCAGAGCGGTGCCGATCAAGCTCATTAGCATCGGGAGTTTCGGCAAGAAGCTGCCGACGGGGTAGTATGCCAGCAGCGCGATCATAGCGCCAATCGCGACGGGGATGGCAACGCCAGCCGCGACGGCTCCGGCAAGCCACCAAAGCGTTCGACCTGGAACGGGAATCCTGCTGCCAATCTGCGCAAGATCGCTCAAGCCTTCGTGCCTCCAAATGACACGAAGACTATACAGTCAATTGTGGCGGAACTTTAGCCTCGCTAGCGTTGCTGCTGTGAGCTATCTGCAAGCCTAACGATCTTGCCGTTCGTCGCCTTGGCGGCGGCCGTTTCTCGGTTGCCGGCCACGTTTGTCGTGGTCACCCCTGAATGCGCGTGCCCCGCCCCGCCGGACCGGACGGTAACGCGCTTCAAAATCGAACTCCCGGTGCCAGTTTCGCACTCTTGCATCGCCTTGCACTCCCTGTTTGCTGACTTGGGCAGGGCGCCCCGGCCGAAGCCGGAGCGCCCTGTGGAGCAATGGAAAGCTGTCCGCCCTACCGCAGCGATAAACTATTGGACAGCTTCGCCATGCAACGCGAGGTCCAGCCCGTCGCGCTCGATTTCCTCGGGAACGCGCAGGCCGACGATGAGGTCGACGACCTTGAGGATGATCGCCGTGCTGACGCCGACGAAGACGATGGTCGTCACGACGCCGAGCAGCTGGGTCACGACCTGGCCGGCATTGCCGTCGATCAGTCCGACCGGATCGGCCGCGCCGGTGATCGCCTGGGTCGCGAACACGCCGGTCAGGATGGCGCCGATGGTGCCACCGACACCGTGCACGCCGAACACGTCGAGCGCATCGTCGTAGCCGAGCCTGTTCTTGATGGCGGTCGAGGCAAAGAAGCAGCCGATGCCGGCGGCGACGCCGATGACCAGCGCGCCGAGCGGATCGACGAAGCCGCAGGCCGGCGTGATGCCGACAAGGCCCGCGACCGCGCCGGACACGATGCCGAGGATCGACGGCTGGCCCTTGGCGCCCCACTCGCAGAACATCCAGGCCAGCGCCGCCGCGGCCGCAGCGATCTGCGTCACCACCATCGCCATGCCAGCGCCGGGACCGGCCGACAGCGCGGAGCCGGCGTTGAAGCCGAACCAGCCGACCCACAGCAAGGAGCCGCCAACCACCGTGTAGACCAGGTTGTGCGGCACGAACGGAACCTTGCGGTAGCCGTTGCGCTTGCCGATCATCAGCGCCGCGACCAGGCCGCTCACGCCGCTGCTGATGTGCACAACGGTGCCGCCGGCGAAGTCGAGCACGCCCCAGCCGAACATCAGGCCGCCGCCCTGCCACACCATGTGGCAGAGCGGCGCATAGATCAGGAGTGACCAGGCGCCGACGAAGATCAGCATCGCGCTGAACTTCATGCGATCGGCGAAGGCGCCGGTGATGAGCGCCGGCGTGATGATTGCAAAGGTCATCTGGAAGATCATGAAGACCGATTCAGGGATGGAGCCCGAGATCGAGCCGGCGGTCAGATTCTTGAGCAGCAGGTTACTGAGCCCGCCGAAGTAGGCGGTGCCATCCGAAAAGGCGATGCTGTATCCGGCTACCATCCACAGGATGGTGATGAGGCAGCAGATCGCGAACGACTGCATGACAATGGCCAGCACGTTCATCTTGCGGACCATGCCGCCATAGAACAGCGCCAGGCCCGGTATGGTCATCAGCAGCACCAGCGCGGTTGCCGTGATCATCCAGGCGGTATTGCCGGTGTCGATGGTTGGATCCTGCGCAAATGCCGGCACAGCCACCAGGGTTCCTGCCAGCGCGGCGATGATTCCTGTCAATCCTCGACGCAAACCCACACGAAGCATCCCTGCCCCCTTCTCCAAAAAAGCATCACAATCCGCACGCTGCACTGCATCACGCGTGCCAACTGCGGAGTGGCGGGGAATCCTGCGGAATTTCGCAGTCA
>DASUOA010000143.1:0-5325 GCA_036276895.1 Arenimonas sp.
CAACGCGACATGGCCCACCGCCGAGATCGCCATCACCAGCACCACCAGCGTCCACAGCGTCGCCGGGTTGAACACGCCGAAAGGCCCCAGCGGCCGGTTCGGTAGCAATGGCAGGATCACTAGGGCCGAGGCCAGCAGCAGCAGGCCATCCTGCACCTCGCGCTCCGACAGCAGCTCGCGGGTCAGTCGCTGCAGAGGCTGCTTGGCGTACAGCAGAAGCGCCGTTAGCACGCCCAGCGCCGCCGCCAGCGCCGGCTGCGGCAAGGCCAGGCCGCCGAGCAGGCAGGTCAGCACCAGAGCGATCTCGCCGGTCAGGCCCGGATCGTGATCGCGGCTGGTCCAATAGCTCATCGCCACGAACACGCCGGCCAACGCCAGCACCACCGCGAACACGACCAGTCCCAGCCACAGCGCGGTGACGCCGGCCAGCGCCGTGAGCGCGTGCGTGCGCAAGCCGGCGACGACATCCTTGCGCGTCTCGCGACGCTCGCGCACGGTGCCGATCAGCAAGCCAATGCCCAGCGCCGCCGCCAGTGACGTCAACAAGGTGGCATCCAAGTTCGGCAGCATGGGCGCTTCCTCCTTGCTGCGATTCTGACAGCCGCGGCCTCGCAGCGGCAGCCCGCGCTTGCACGCCGCCGCCCAGCCCGGACAATGCGCAGGTTCCCACTGCCCCGGCCGCCATGAACCGCATCTCGCTCACCCGCTATCTCATCCAGGAACAACAGGCCGGCCGTATCAATGCCGACCTGCGGCTGCTGATCGAAGTCGTCGCCCGCGCCTGCAAATCGATCTCGGTCGCAGTGGGCAAGGGTGCGCTCGGCGGCGTGCTTGGCGAAGCCGGAAGCCCGGGTTCGGCCAGCATGAACATCCAGGGCGAGGCGCAGAAGAAGCTCGACGTGCTGTCCAACGACATCCTGCTCGAAGCCAACGCCTGGGGCGGGCATCTGGCCGCGTTGGCCTCGGAGGAGATGGACCACAGCCAGGCGGTGCCCGACGCTTACCAGCGCGGCAACTACCTGCTGCTGTTCGATCCGCTCGATGGCAGCTCCAACATCGACGTCAACATCTCGGTCGGCACCATCTTCTCGGTATTGCGCTGCCCCGAAGGCGTCGCGAATCCCGGCGACGAGCACTTTCTACAGCCGGGCACGGCGCAGGTCTGCGCCGGCTACACCACCTATGGCCCGAGCACGATGCTGGTGCTCACCGTCGGCAATGGCACCCATGCCTTCACCCTCGACCGCGAAATCGGCAGCTTCGTGATGACGGTGGAGAACATGCGCATTCCCGAGGAAACGAAGGAGTTCGCGGTCAACATGTCCAACCAGCGCTTCTGGGAGCCGCCGATGCAGCGCTACGTCGGTGACCTGCTGGCCGGCAAGGAAGGCCCGCGCGGCAAGGATTTCAACATGCGCTGGGTGGCGAGCATGGTCGCCGACGTGCATCGCATCCTCACCCGCGGCGGCATCTTCAGCTATCCGCTGGACAGCAAGTGCGCGGCCAAGGGCGGCAAGCTGCGGTTGATGTACGAGGCCAACCCGATGAGCCTGCTGGTCGAACAGGCCGGCGGCGCCGCCAGCACCGGGCGCCAGCGCATGCTGGAGGTACAGCCCAGCGGGCTGCACCAGCGCGTGCCGGTGTTCCTGGGCTCGAAGCAGGAAGTCGAAGCCGCGGTGCGCTACCACCACGAACACGACACCGCGAGGTAGACCGGAATGGCCAGCGCCGATTTCATCGAGGTGTACGAGGCTGCGCTGGCACCGGAATACTGCGCGCAACTGATCCGCCAGTTCGAAGCCAGCGGCCAGGCCGAGCCCGGCCGTGTCGGTGGCGGCGTGATGCCGGAACTCAAAGACAGCCGCGATATCCAGATCAGCGGCAGGCCGGAGTGGCAGGAAGCAGAAGC
Source organism: Arenimonas sp. (assembly GCA_036276895.1). Lineage (GTDB taxonomy): Bacteria > Pseudomonadota > Gammaproteobacteria > Xanthomonadales > Xanthomonadaceae > Arenimonas. Next base: position 1,910 of record DASUOA010000143.1, read on the forward strand.
GACGCTGCAGACGGTCGCCTTCCGTGGCCTGATGGCGTATCTGCGCAGTTATCCGTTCGCGCTGATCGCGCCCTTGATGCTGCAAATCCAGGATGCGCAGAGCGGGCAGGCGCGGCGGATCGTCGCCGAGGATTTTCCGGCGATGGCGGATGAGACGCTGGGCGGCCTGATCCGCGCGGTGTTCCGGCCGGGCGCCATCAACATCCAGCGCTATACCGGCGGCCAGGGTGGCTATCCGTACTGGCATTGCGAGCTGTATCCGCGCGATCCCGCTGGCGACACCCTGCACCGGCATCTGCTGTGGACGCTGTATCTCAATGACGGCTTCGACGCCGGCGAGACGGAGTTCCTCTACCAGTCGCGCAAGGTCAAACCGAAAACCGGCAGTCTGGTGATCGCGCCGGCCGCCTTCACCCACACCCATCGCGGCAACCGCCCGGAACGCGGCGACAAGTACATCGCCACCAGCTGGACGCTGTTCCAGCGCGCCGAGCAGATCTTCCCGCCGGCCGCGCGCTGAACGCCGCCGGCCGCGATCCGGCAGAATCGCGGGCATGAGCCCAACCGAACTGCTGGCGCACTTCAGCCTGGTGCTGGGCCTTATGTGGGGCGGTTACCTGCTGCTGCTGGGCGCCTGGATCGTGCTGCAGAAGCGCGAGCCGATCGCCACCGTGAGCTGGCTGCTGGCGCTGGCGCTGCTACCGGTGATTGGTCTGCTGATCTACCACCTGCTGGGCCCGCAGCGGATCCATCGGCAACGCCTGCGCCGGCTGCGCGCCCGCGCCGGGCTGCAGCGCGCGCTACCGGCGTTCGTCGCCAGCGGCGAGGACCGCGCCTCGCTGGCACGGCTGGCGCAAGCCAGCGCCGGGTTGCCGCAGAGCACCGCCAGCGCGGTTGAGCTGCTGGTCGGCGGCGCCGCCACCTACGACGCACTGCTGCAGGCGATCGCGTCGGCGCGGCAGCACGTGCATCTCGAGTACTACATCGTCGAGCCCGACCACAGCGGCCTGGCCTTGCGCGATGCTCTGGTCGAGCGTGCCGCGGCTGGCGTGCAGGTGCGGCTGCTGCTCGATGGCTTCGGTTCATCGCGCCTCGGACTCGCCTTCCTGGCGCCGTTGGCCGCCGCCGGGGTCGAGATCGCCTGGTTCCATCCGCTGCACCTGCGCCGGCTGTGGCGGCCGCGCATCAACCTGCGCAACCACCGCAAGCTGGTGGTGATCGACGGCGACACCGCCTTCGCCGGTGGCATCAACATCCACGATGAGGCCGATGCCCGTCGCCACGCCGCGGCACATCAGGATCTGCACCTGCGCCTGCAGGGACGAGTCGTGCGCTGGCTGCAGCTGTGCTTTATCGAGGACTGGTACTACGCCGGCGGTCGCCTGCCCCGATCCGACGCACTGTGGCCGGGCTTGCCGCGCGGCGCCATCGCTGCGCAGGTGGTGACCTCCGGTCCGGACGCGCCGTGGGAAGCCATCCATCGAGTGATGGTCGAGGCGATCCATCAGGCCGGACGACGCGTGTGGCTGGTCACGCCCTACTTCGTACCCGGGGAGGCAGCGCGGATGGCCTTGACTTCGGCGGCACTGCGCGGCCTCGATGTGCGCCTGTTGCTGCCCCGGCGCAGCGATTCGCGGATTGTCAGCGCCGCGGCGCGCTCCTACTACGATGAGTTGCTGGCCGCCGGTGTGCGCATCTTCGAGTACCGGCCATCGTTGCTGCACAGCAAGGCCTTGCTGATCGACGCCGAGCTGTGCCTGCTCGGCAGCGCCAATTTCGACATGCGCAGCTTCCGGCTCAACTTCGAACTCGGACTGCTGCTGCAGGACCGGACGCTGGCCACACAGCTCGAAGCAGTGATCGAGTCGGACCTGCAGCACAGCGACGAGATCACCAGCACGGCCGACAAGCGGCTGCCAGCCCGCCTCGGAGAGGCCTGCGCGCGGCTGTTGTCGCCGCTGCTGTAGCGCGGCGACTGGGCTAAACTCGGGCGCAGCTCGTCGAGGTCTTCCGCATGCACTGGTTCTATCTCATCGCTTCCCTGGTCTGCATGGTCGTGGCCATGAACCACCGCACACCAAACTGGGCGGTGGTGCTGTTGATCCTCGTGGCGCTGGCCCTGGTGCTGGCCTGGATGCTCGGTTGGCTGGCCACGCGGCTCTCGGGCGTGCGCCGCGACGATGTGCAGATGATTGCGCCGGAGGAGATCCGGCGTTTGCGCGAGCAGGCCGAGGCGCGGCGCAATCAGGCCTCCTCCAGCGAAGAGGAGAGCTGACATGGGCGTCGGACAGATTCTCTCCATCCTGCTGATCGGCGCCCTTGCCGGTTGGCTCGCCAGCGTGTTCGTGAAGGTCCGCGGGCTGGGGCTGTTCGGCTACACCGTGGTCGGCATCATCGGCGCCGCGGTCGGCAGCTGGGTGCTCGGTCAGGTTGGCCTGTCGCTGGGCAGTGGCTTCTGGTACCAGGTGCTGAATGCCTTCATCGGTGCGGTGCTGGTGCTGACCTTGGTCAGCCTGCTCAAGCGCTGAAGCGCGCGGCTCCGCTCAGTCGGTCGCTACGCGGCAACGCCTGCTGCGCAGGCTGCGCTTTCGCTTCGCCGCTACGCGGCTCCGCTCAGTCGGCATCGGCTTCGACGCGGTTGCGGCCACCACGCTTGGCCCGGTACAACGCGGCGTCGGCTCGACGCAGCAGGTTTTCCGGCTCGACCTGGACATCCGGCACGATGCCAGCAACGCCGATACTGACGGTGACACCCAGCTCCGAGGCGGCCAGATCCGTGCGCAAGGCCTCGGCGCGACGCAAGGCCTGGTCCAGCGGCATGCCCGGCAGCAGCAGCGCGAACTCCTCGCCACCGTAGCGGGCCAGCAGCTCGCGTTGCGGATCATGGCGCTCGCGCAGATGTTGGGCCACCGCGCGCAGCATCACGTCGCCTTCGAGGTGGCCGTGGCGATCGTTGTACTGCTTGAAGTGGTCGACATCGATCATCAGTACCGACAACGTGCGCCGCTGGTCGAGGCAGCGCAGCCATTCGCGGCGCAGGCCTTGCTCCAGGGCGCGGCGGTTGGCGATGCGGGTCAGTGCATCCTCGGTGGCGAGCTCGGCCAGTTGCCGGTTGGCGTCTTCGAGCTCGCGGGTGCGTTCGGCGATTCGCGCTTCGAGTCGGCGGTTGGCGCGCTGGTAGCGCTCGGTGCGGCGGCGTACCAGCGCAAGCGTCAGCACGCCGCCGACGGCGGCCAGGACCAGCAGGCCGAGCAACCACGCCCACCACTGCTCATACCAGTAGGGCTGGACCCGGAAGCGGAAAGCGATAGCGGGTGCTTCGCGACCACTTCGAGTGCGGCCTTGGATATCGAGCACGTAGTCGCCAGCGGGCAAGGCACGAATCGCGAGGTCGCGATCGGTCCAATTGCTCCACT
>DASUOA010000144.1:0-4095 GCA_036276895.1 Arenimonas sp.
GGCAGCAGCTTGATGAAGGCGGCCAGTGCCGACATGCCGAGCAGGATCATCAGCAGGATCCGGAAGTAGCGCGGTGCTTCGCGCCCGCGCAACTGCTGCCAGGCCCCTGGCAGCAGGGCCAAGGCCAAGGGTGAAAACAGCAGCAGATTCTCGTTGCCGTATCCGGCCACATGCGCTGTGTACACCCAGATGAAGGCAAGCACGATGCCGGCCAAGCCAGTGCCGAGCCAGAATAGCGCGGCAAAGCCGGCCAGCACGCGCGGCTTGCGCCGCCCCAGAAGCAGCGCGGCAGCGGCCACTGCCAGGCCGAGCAACAGCGCGCGACCCGCCAGCCGCGGCGGCACGTCCGCCGGCAAGGGCAGCGAATGCGGCAGCAGCGTCTGCTCGGATTCGACCAGCGATCCACCATCGGCCAGACGCACCTCGCGCAGGCTGTCGCGCAGCCGCATCGGCACAAAGGCCTCGTCCCAGCGCGACAGCGGCCGGTCGCCGTAGTCGGCCAGACCGAGGTGGAGGCCCGTGGCCAGCCATGGCGCGGGCGCCGTCAGGCGCACGGTTTCACTGCGGTAGGTATTGCCCAGCGAGCGGCCGGACAACTGCCGGTACAGCTGCCCGTCCATGGCGCGGTCCAGCGCGTCGCGGACTCGGGTCGAGCAGTTGGCGCGGTAGTAGTCGTAGGCGTAGCGCGCGTTCTCGGGACGCGCGTTTTCGGCCAGGTCGGCAGCGAGCCGCCAGGCCTGCTCGGGCGTCAATCGCAGCCACTGCACGGTGACGCCGCGGCCGGTCTCGCGGTACCACCAGAGATCCTGCTCGATATCGAGCGCCAGCAGTTGGTACTGCATCCGGCCGCGGATGAAGTTCCAGTAGAAGTTTGGCTCCTCGGGGTCGAAGAAGCCGAAGTTGTACGAGAGGATTTCGCCGCCGTCGGCATCCTCGACCAGGATGGCGTTGTGCCCGAAGCGCTCCCAGAAGATCTCGCCCGGCTCCATGGTGGCGATGCCGATGCGCGGCGCCGCCTGTACCAGCGAGGCGACGCACAGCAGCAGGCCGAGCAGGGCGAGACGCAGGTCAGGCAGCGGCATGGACGCCGACGAGGAAGCTGTGCACCCGGCGCTGGTCGGCGCGACCGACGCGGAAATGGAAGCGACCGAGGTCGAGCTCTTCGCCCACTTCCGGCAGGTGACCGATGGCGGAGATCACCAGGCCGCCGATGGTGTCGTACTCGTCATCGGGGAAGTCGGCTGCGAACTGCGCATTGAAGTCGGCGATGGGCGTCAGCGCATCGACCAGGAAGCGGCCGTCGGCCTGGGCCGCGATCAGCTTGTTGTCCTCGGCCTCGTCGTGCTCGTCGTCGATCTCGCCGACGATCTCCTCCAGCACGTCCTCGATGGTGATCAGGCCGGCGACACCGCCGTGCTCGTCGACCACGATCGCCATGTGATTGCGCGACAGCCGGAATTCCTTGAGCAGCACGTTCAACCGCTTGGATTCGGGGATCAGCACCACCGGGCGCAGCAGGTCGCGGATGCTGCCCGGGCCGTTGTCGCTGACGATGCCGCGCAGCAGGTCCTTGGCCAGCAGGATGCCGAGGATCTCGTCGCGGTCTTCGCCGTGCACCGGGAAGCGCGAGTGGCCGGATTCGACCACCATCTTGGCCAGCTCGATGAAGGGGGCGTCGACCGGCAGCGAGACCATGCGCGGGCGCGGCACCATGATGTCGCCGACCTCGTGCTCGGACACCGACAACGCTCCTTCGAGCATCTTCAGGGTGTCAGGCTCGAGCAGGCCGTTGTCGCGGGCATCGCGCAGGATCTCGAGCAGATCCTCGCGGGTTTGCGGTTCGCCGGAAAACGCCAGGCTCAGTCTTTCCAACCAGGAGCGGCGTTCCGGCGCGGTACTAGGGGAGTCCTCGGACATTTCGATACATGCGGCGCCCCAAGGGGGCGGGCAGCCCAGTGTACCGCAAGCCGGCGGCCGCCCCGTGACTGCGGGCTCAGTCGTAGGGGTCGGCGATGCCCAGGCCGGCCAGGATCTCGCGCTCGATCAGCTCCATCGCCTCGGCCTCACGCGGGTCTTCGTGGTCGAGGCCGAGCAGGTGCAGCACGCCGTGGATAGTCAGGTGCGCGTAATGCGCCGGCAGCTCCTTGCACTGCTCGATCGCCTCGCGCGCCACTACCGGCGCGCAGATGACCAGATCGCCCAGCAGCGGCAGGTCGACGCCCTCGGGCAACTCGGCCGGGAAGCTCAGCACATTGGTGGCGTAGTCCTTGCCGCGGTAGTGACGGTTCAGGGCCCGGCCTTCGCGCGCGTCGACGATGCGGATGGCGAGATCGCCGCGACGGATGCGCCCCACGGCAGCGGCCTCGGCCCAGCGCCGGAAACTGTTGGCGGCCGGCAGGCCCTTGCGTGGCAGCCCGTAGCTGACGCTGACATCGAGTTGCAGGGCGGGCTGGCGCGGCATGCGGGTCACCATCGGAGAAAGCCGCATGCTAGCGCGTCACCGTGACGGCGCGCGATCCCGATCAGCTGTCCGGTCGGCCGTCGCGCGCGTCGTAGGCGCGGACGATGCGCGCCACCAGCGGGTGCCGCACCACATCCTTGGCCTCGAAGAAGGTGAAGCTGATGCCTTCGATGCCGCGCAACACTTCCATGGCGTCGCGGAGGCCCGACTTCACCGATTTCGGCAGGTCGATCTGGGTCACGTCGCCGGTGACCACCGCGGTCGAGCCATAGCCGATGCGGGTGAGGAACATCTTCATCTGTTCGATGGTGGTGTTCTGCGCTTCGTCGAGAATCACGTAGGCATCGTTGAGCGTGCGCCCGCGCATGTAGGCCAGCGGCGCGATCTCGATGACGTTGCGCTCCAGTAGCTTGGCCACCTTCTCGACGCCGAGCATCTCGTACAGCGCGTCGTACAGCGGGCGCAGGTAGGGGTCGACCTTCTGCGACAGGTCGCCCGGCAGGAAGCCGAGTTTCTCGCCGGCCTCGACCGCCGGCCGCACCAGCAACAGGCGTTGCACCCTTCCTTCGTTGAGGGCCTAGACCGCGCTCGCCACGGCGAGAAAGGTCTTGCCGGTGCCGGCCGGGCCGATGCCGAAATTGATGTCGTGGGTGGCGATGGCGTGCAGATATTTCTGCTGGTTGGCGCCGCGGCCCTTGATCACCCCGCGCTTGACCTTGATCGCGACTTCCTGCGGCACGTAGTTCGTTTCGTGGATGCGGTCGGCACCACTGGCCGACAGCCGCAGGTGGATGTCGTGCGGACCGAGCAGTTGCTCGCCGGCCTCGGCATACAGCTCGGTCAGGAAGCGTTGAGCTGCCTGCACCGCCTTGTCTTCGCCGCTGACGCGGAACACGTGGCCGCGGTTGGCGATCTCGACGCCCAGGCGCAACTCGATCTGCCGGAGGTGCTCATCGAGCGGCCCGCAGAGATTGGCGAGACGCTCGTGGTCTTCGGGCTCGAGGGCGAAGTCGCGATGGTGGGCGGTCATGGTTCGATCTTTTCCGATGCGGGAGCGAGGCGGCGCAGCGCCTCCAGGCTGCGACGGCCAGCGCGACCGTCGGCGGGCAGGCCGAGCGCGGCCTGTTCGATCTGCAAGGCGGCTCGGCTGCGGCTGCCGATCATGCCGTCCGCTTCGCCGATGTCGTGGCCGCGGGCCAGCAGCACCTGCTGCAGTTCGCGGCGCTCGGCGCGCGACAGCCCGGGGTCATCGGTGGGCCAGGCCGTGGTAAATGTGCCGGCGCCACGCAGGCGGTCGGCGAGATGGGCGATGGCGAGGGCGTAGCTCTCGGCGGCGTTGTAGCGATACAGCGCGTCGAAGTTGCGCAGCACGATGAAGGCGGGCCCCTCACCCCCGGCCGGCAGCAGCATCGCCGCGGGCGTGTCGTGGGCGAGCGCATCTTCGATCAGCGGGCGCCCATCGACGCGGGTGATGCCGCGGCGCATCCATTCACCGAGCGGACGCTTCTGCCGCCGCCCCGCGAGTGCGGCGTCGAAGCCTTTGGGCAGTGCCACTTCGAAACCCCAGGACTGGCCGCGCCGCCAGCCGGCATCCTGTAGGTAGCGCGCCGCCGAGGCCAGCGCATCGCCAGGGT
>DASUOA010000145.1:0-3951 GCA_036276895.1 Arenimonas sp.
ACCCTGCTCAGCGTGGTCGATCCGGGCAGCATGCGCTTCGAGGGACTGGTCGCGGCCGAGCAGGTCGCACAGGTGAAGGCGGGCGCCCGCGTCGGCTTCCGCGTCAATGGCTATGCCGACCAGCGGTTCGAGGGTCGGGTCGAGCGCGTCAATCCGCTGGCCAACGCCAACACGCGGCAGGTGCAGGTGCTGGTGAGCGTGGACGGCGCCGATGCGCCCAAGGTCGCCGGCCTGTACGCCGAGGGCCGCATCGAAGTGGCGCAGCGCCAGGCGCTGGTGCTGCCGGAATCAGCTTTGCAGCGCGATGGCGATGCGGTATCGGTGTGGCAGGTCAAGGACGGCAGCCTGCGGCGTGTAGCGATCGAACTCGGCGAGCGCGACCAGCGCAGCGGCCGCTATGAAGTGCGCACCGGCCTGCAGGCGGGCGACCAGGTGTTGCGGCATCCGGTCGGCGCCCTGCGCGATGGCGCGCCGGTGCAGTCCTCCGACGCCGGCGAGCCGAGCCTGGCGCAGCACGGCGCACGGGGCTGAGCCATGTTCCTGTCGGAGTTCAGTATCAAGCGTCCGGTGGTGACCGTGGTGGTCACCATCGCCCTGATGGTGTTCGGCTACTTCGCACTGACCAAGCTCAAGACCAACCAGGTGCCGGATGTGCAGCCGCCGGTGCTGGTGCTGACCCTGCCCTATCCCGGCGCCTCGCCGGAGACGGTCGAGCGCGAAGTTGTGAACCGGGTCGAGGATGCACTGTCGAGCATCTCTGGCATTCGCGATACCCGTGCCTATGCGCGCGACAGCGCCGGCACCATCGTGATCATCTTCGAGTTCGACAAGAACCTGATCGAAGCCGCGCAGGAAGTGCGCGACGCCGTCGCCACCGTGCGCGACAAGTTGCCGACGGAGATGAAGGAGCCCTTCCTGCGCCGCGTCGATCCGTCGGCGCAACCGATCATGCGATTGTCGCTGGCCAGCGAGACGGTCAGCGCCAGCGAACTCTCGCGCTTTGCCGAGCAGACCCTGGCGCGCGAACTGCGCACCGTGCCCGGCATCGCCCTGGTGCAGCTGGAAGGCGAGCAGGAGCGCGAGCTGTCGGTGCTGCTGCGCAGCGCGGCCATGCGCGAAGCCAACGTCTCGGTCGCCGACGTGCTAGCGGCCCTGCGCACGCAGAACCTGGCGGCGCCGGTGGGGCGTGTCGAAGCCGGCCAGGAAGAGCAGAGCATTCGCCTGCTCGGCCGCCTGCGCGACGTGCGCGATTTCGAGAATCTGGTGGTCAAGCGCCAGGGCGATGCCGCCGTGCGCCTCGGCCAGATCGCCGAGGTGGTCGACGGCAGCGCCGAACAACGCAGCTACTCGCTGTTCAACGGCGAGCCGGCGGTCGGCATCAGCATCACCAAGTCGCGCGAGGCGAGCACCGTGTCGGTCACCGACGAGCTGCTGGCCAAGCTCGACACATTGCGTCCGCAACTGCCGGCCGGCGTCGAGCTTGCGGTGGTCTACAACGACGGCGACAACGTGCGCTCTTCGCTCAACAACGTGATCGAGGCGCTCAGTCTCGGTGCCTTGCTGACCATCGTCACCGTTTTCATCTTCCTCAACTCCTGGCGTTCGACGGTGATCACCGCGCTGGCCTTGCCGACGTCGGTGCTGGCCACCTTCATCGCGGTCTGGGCCTGCGGTTTCACCCTGAACTTCATGTCACTGCTCGGCCTCAGCCTCGCCATCGGCGTGTTGATCGACGACGCCATCGTCGTCCGCGAGAACATCGTGCGGCACATGGAGATGGGCAAGGACCGCCTGACCGCCGCGCGCGAAGGCACCAAGGAGATTGGTCTTGCGGTGATGGCGACCACCTTCGCCATCGTTGCGGTGTTCGTGCCGGTTGCCTTTATGGACGGCATGCCGGGGCAGTGGTTCAAGCCCTTCGGCCTCACGGTCGCGGTGTCGGTGCTGGTGTCGCTGTTCATCTCCTTCAGCCTCGACCCGATGCTGTCAGCCTACTGGGGCGGCGTGCACGAAGAGCGCGCCGGCAAGCAGGCCTGGCTGACGCGGCAACTCGAGCGCTTCAACCACTGGTTCGATCGCCAGGCGATCGGCTACTCGAAGGTCATCGCCTGGGCCCTGCACCACCGCATCGCAATGTGGCTGCTGGCGATCGGCGCGTTCCTCGGCGCCTTCCTGATGATCGCCACGCAGTCGGTGGGCTCGAGCTTCCTGCCCGAGTCCGACAGCGGCGCCATCCGTATCGACGTCACCGCGCCGTCCGGCTCCAGCCTCGCCTACACCCGCGGCAAGGCCGAGCAGGCCGCAGCGATGGCGCGCGCGCTGGCGGAAACGCGCTATACCCAGACCACCGTCGGCACCAGCGGCAATGCCAGTCGCGCGATCGTCCATGTCGAGTTCGTCGATGTCGACGAACGCTCACGCAGCGCCCAGGACATCGCCGAAGAGCTGCGTGGCGACGTCGCGCGGCTGGTGGGCGCCGAGTATTCGGTGGCGGATGACCTCAACAACGGTGGCCAGAAGCCGTTGCAGATCCAGTTCCGCGGACCCGACAGCCGCAAGCTGACCGAGATCGTCACCGCTTACATGGCGCAGCTGCGACAAGTGCCAGGCGCGGTCGAGGTCGGGCTGTCGACGCAGGAGCCCAAGCCCGAGCTGCAGGTCGAGGTCGATCGCGGACTCGCTTCCAGCCTCGGCGTGTCGATGAGCGATGCCGCCACTGCGCTGCGCGTCGCCTTTGCCGGCGTCGAAGTCGGCGACTGGGTCGATCCGACCGGCGAGACGCGCAATGTCGCGGTGCGTCTGGCGCCGCAGGACCGCGTCGCCGCCAGCGATCTGGAGACGCTGCCGGTGGCCAGTCGCGGCGACTACGTGGTGCCGCTCAAGCAGATTGCCGACATCCGCATGGGCCGCGGCCCGGCGGCGATCGAGCACTACAACCGCGAGAACACCATCGCGGTCACGGCCAACGTGCAGGGCCGCAGCTTCGGTGAGGTCTTCGGCGAGGCGATGGCGCTGGCGCGCAAGATCGACTTCCCGCCCGGCTACGACTTGGCCGTCGGCGGCTCCGGTCGAGACCAGCAGGAAGTGTTCGGCAGCATCCTCGGCGCGCTCGGCATTGCCATCTTGCTGATGTACCTGATCCTGGTGGTGCAGTTCCACAGCTTCCTGGTGCCGATGGCGATCATGCTGTCGCTGCCGCTGTCCTTGATCGGCGTGGTGCTGGCGTTGAAGTTCACCGGCGCCACGCTGAACCTGATGAGCCTGATCGGCGTGGTGATGCTGATGGGCCTGGTCGCCAAGAACGCGATCCTGCTGATCGACTTCGCCCGCGCCAAGGAGCGTGAGGGCATGGACCGCGACAGCGCCCTGATCGAAGCCGGCAAAGCGCGTCTGCGTCCGATTCTGATGACCACCTTCGCGCTGGTGGCGGGCATGCTGCCGGTGGCGATCGGTCTCGGCGAGGGTTCGGACTTCTACCGTCCGCTCGGCATCGCCATCATCGGCGGCATGATCACCTCGACCCTGCTCACCCTGCTGGTGGTGCCGACCTTCTACGACAGCTTCGAGACGCGCAAGGATCGGATTGTTGCGTGGTTTTCGCGGCGACGGCCGTTGGCGCGGGCGACGGACGCGCCGCAGTCGCAGCTGGCCTGAATAGGGTACCTAGCGGCGGTCGGGTCCTCCGGCCACTCGCTAATGGCTGAAGCTGATGCCAAGCCCCCGCTGCAAAGCGTAGGCCGGCAACATCACCGCCTGAGTCAGGGGCAAATAGGCGGCGAGCAGCTGCAGCGGCGCCGCCAGCGCCATGGCGAACAGCAGAACCGTGTAGGCCTCAGCCATGCGGATGCCACTGCTGCGCCACAGGCGGGCCATGAACCAGACCATCGGCAGCAGGATCAAAGGCTGCAGGTAGGCGCGCGCGGCAAAGACGAATAAGGGCATTGCCTTCAC
>DASUOA010000146.1:0-2612 GCA_036276895.1 Arenimonas sp.
GTCGGGGGCGGGGCAAGCCAGCGGATCCGCGGCGGGATCGAAGATGAACCTGGCGCCGGCCCCGGCCGGCGCCAGGAAGAACATTTTCGATCTCGACCGCGTCTCGCTCGAGGACTTCTTCGAACAGGTCCTCGGCGAAAAGCGCTATCGCGCGCACCAGGTGATGAAGTGGATCCACCACCGCTACGTCACCGATTTCGACGACATGACCGACCTCGGCAAGGCCCTGCGGGCCAAGCTGCACGAGTACGCCGAAGTGCGTGCGCCGATGGTCATCCATGAGAAGCCCTCCGCCGACGGCACCATCAAGTGGCTGATCGGCATGGACCCGAAGAACGCGATCGAGGCGGTGTTCATCCCCGACAAGGGCCGCGGCACGTTGTGCGTATCGAGCCAGGTCGGCTGCGCCCTCAACTGCCAGTTCTGCTCGACCGCGACCCAGGGCTTCAACCGCAACCTGACCACCGCCGAGGTGATCGGCCAGGTCTGGATCGCGGCCCGCCAGCTGGGCAACCTGCCACACCAGCAGCGCAAGCTGACCAACGTGGTGATGATGGGCATGGGCGAGCCGCTGATGAACTTCGACAACGTCGTGCGCGCGATGAGCATCATGCGCGACGACCTCGGCTACGGCCTGGCCAACAAGCGCGTGACCCTGTCGACCGCCGGCATGGTGCCGATGATCGACAAGCTCGGCGAGGTCAGCGACGTCTCGCTGGCGGTTTCGCTGCACGCGGCCAACGACGAGCTGCGCACCGAGCTGGTGCCGCTCAACAAGAAGTATCCGATCGAGGAGCTGATGGCCGCCTGCCAGCGGTACGTCATGCGCAAGCCGCGCTCGTCGATCACGTTCGAGTACACCCTGATGAAGGGCGTCAACGACCAGCCGGTGCATGCGCGCCAGCTGGCGCGGTTGATGCGCCAGTTCGACAATGCGACCCAGATGAAGGACGCGGCCAAGGTCAACCTGATCCCCTTCAATCCGTTCCCCGGCACCCGCTTCGAGCGCTCGCCCGAGACCGACATCCGGGCGTTCCAGAAGCTGCTGCAGGAGGCGCGGGTGCTGACCACCGTGCGCCGCACCCGCGGCGACGACATCGATGCCGCGTGTGGCCAGCTCAAGGGGCAGGTGATGGACCGCACCCGTCGCCAGGCCGAGTTCCGCAAGACACTGGCGGCGCAGGGGGCCAACGATGCGGCTGCTTGAGCGCGGAACCAGGCCGCTGGCGAGGGCCGCGGTGGTTTCGCTGATCGCAATCACGACGTTGGCCGGTTGCAGCCGCCTGAGCTTCATCAAGCCCGACTACAGCCGCAATGATTTCCGCCGCACCGCGGCCGAGCTCGACGTTTCCACCGACACGCGCGACAAGAACGCGATAGCGCAACGGCTGGCGCTGCAGCAGGGCCAGCTTGCATTTACCCGTGGTGACCTCGCTGTCGCCCGAAAAGCAGCCGAGCAGGTACTGGCGGCGGCCCCCGCCTCCGCGAGCGCCCACACTCTGCGTGCGGTGGTCGCCGATCGCGAGGGCCAACCGGAGCTCGCCGGCGATCATTACCGTCGCGCGGTCGAGTTGGCCCCGCACGAGGGCGGGATGCACAACAACTACGGCACCTGGCTGTGTGCGAACGGCCGCGCCGACGAATCGCTCGAGTGGTTCGAGCAGGCCCTGGCCGATCGCAACTACGGCACCCCGGCGGCGGCGTTGGCCAATGCCGGGGCCTGCGCCGACAAGGCTGGCGAAGGCAAGCGTGCCGTCCGCTACCTGGAAGCCGCACTGGAACTGGAGCCGGACAATCCCGTGGCGCTGGCGGCAATGGCCGAGCACGAGTTCCGCGCCGGCCGCGCCTTCCGCGCGCGTGCTTTCTCGCAGCGACGCCTGGCTGCGGCCCCCGCAAATGCGTCCTCGTTGTTGCTCGCGTCACAGATTGAACAAAAACTCGGCGACACGGAGGCTGCTGCGGGCTACGTTCAACGACTGCGGGCGGAGTTCCCCGATTCATCGGGCTCCGGAACAGGGGAAGATGGGAAACGATGATGCAGGCGAATGAATTCGAGCCGGACGGCGTCGTTAGCTGTGGCGCACGCCTCATGCAGGCGCGTGAACGGGCGGGGCTGTCGCAGGAAGAAGTCTCCGCGCGGTTGAAGATGCCCGTGCGCGTGGTACGCGCGCTTGAGTCCGATGACTGGTCGCAGGCGGGAGCGCCGGTGTTCGTGCGTGGCCAGCTACGCAGCTACGCCCGACTGCTCGGTATCGATCTGGATCTGGATGCGGTCCTGGTCGAAGTCGGCAGCGTCACCCCGTCCGACCTGGTCAGCCACAGCCACACGCCGCGCTATCGCCGGATGTTCGAGCATGCGACCCGTCGCGCGGTCTATATCGCGATCACCGCGGTGATCGCGGTGCCGGTCTGGCTCGCCACCCGGCCACACCTGTCCAACGACGTGAACGTGCAGTCGCTGGACGTGCGGACGATGCCGGCGGTGGACGCCGGCAACAGTTCGCCGCCGCCGGCCCGTACGTCGCCCGAGCGCACGCCGGTCATCGCCTCGATGGGCTCGCTGCGCAGCGCGGCGGTCGAAGCACCCGCGCTGTCGATCACCTTCAACGGCG
>DASUOA010000147.1:0-5954 GCA_036276895.1 Arenimonas sp.
GTCAGGAACATGGTGTCGATGTCGATCGGCTTGCCGATGCAGTCGTTCATGCCGGCTGCAAGGATCCGCTCGCGATCGCCGCTCATCACATTGGCGGTCAGGGCGATGATCACCAGATGCTGCCAGTCCGGATGGCGGCGGATCTCCCGGGCGGCGGTGTAGCCATCCATCACCGGCATCTGGCAGTCCATCAGCACCGCATCGAACGCGGCATCGCGCGCCAGCACATCCAGCGCCTCGCGGCCGTTGTTGGCCACTACCACCGAGACGCCGGCGCTCTGCAGCAGGTCGAGCGCCAGCTCCTGGTTGAGGTCGTTGTCCTCCACCAGCAGCACGCGCCGGCCGTGCACCTGATGCTGCGAATCGAGTTGCTCGCCGCGGCGCTCACGCGCGCGCGCCGGCACCTGCAGCTGCCGCCCGACACCGGCTGCGATCGCCTCCAGCAGGCCCGACGGGGTGGTGGGCTTGGCCAGCACCGCGGCGATGCGTTGTCCGCGCTCGGCGGCAAGGCTGAGCGAGGCATCCACACCCATGCTGTCGGTCATCAGCACCGCGGGCGTGGCGTCGCCGTCGGCGCGCAAGCGCTGCAGGCAGTGCAGGCCGTCGTGCTGCGGCATGTCCTGGTCGATCAGGAACAGATCGAAGGCCATGTCCTGGCGCGACAGCGCGTCGCAATGGCGCAGGGCCTCGTCGAGGTTCGCGACCCGGTCCACGTACAGGCCGTAGCGCTCCAGCATCGTGCCGATCACCTCGCGAGCCACGGCATTGTCGTCGAGCAGCAGCACGCGCAACCCGGCGAACTCGGCGGCATCGAGCATGCGCTGGCGCTGCGGCTGGTCCTGTAGGCCGAGGCGGGCGCGGAAGTGGAACGTGCTGCCGCGGCCCTGCTCGCTCTCGACCCAGATCTGCCCACCCATCAACTGCACCAGCCGCTTGGATATGGCAAGGCCCAGGCCGGTGCCGCCGAAGCGCCGGGTGGTCGAGGACTCGGCCTGGGTGAAGGCGTGGAAGATGCGCCCGACCTGCTCGGGACTCATGCCGATGCCGCTGTCGCGCACCCAGAAATGCAATTCGGTTTCAGCGCCGCGGTTGAACACCGGGCGCGCGCCGATCACCACCTCGCCGTGCTCGGTGAAGCGCACCGCATTGTTGGCGAGGTTGAGCAGCACCTGGCCCAACCGCAGCGGGTCGCCGACCAGCGCCGTGGGCAGCTCCGGCGCGATGTCGAACAGCAGCTCAATGCCCTTGTCCTGGGTGCGAGCGGCGATCATGCCGCCGACATGGTCGAACACGTCTTCGAGGCGGAACTCGACCGCTTCCAGATCGATCTTGCCGGCCTCGATCTTCGAGAAGTCGAGGATGTCGTTGATGATGCCGAGCAGGCCGCGCGCCGAGCGATGCACCTTCTGCACGTAGTTGCGTTGGCGCTCGTCGAGCTCGGTCTGCAGGGCGAGGTGGCTCATGCCGATGATGGCGTTCATCGGCGTGCGGATCTCGTGCGACATGTGCGCGAGGAAATCCGACTTGTAGCGCGAGGCGCGGTCGAGCTCGGCGTTCTTGTGCTCCAGCGCGCGCCGCGCCAGCTCCAGCTCCTGCTGCCGGGCGTTGAGTTCGCGGGTCTGCTGTTCCAGTGCCTCGTTGGCGCGCTTGAGCTCGGCGCTGATATTGGCGGCCTCGGTGGTACGGGCGTAGATCTCGGCCTCCATCTGCTTGGCGTGCTGGCGCAGCGCCTCGGTCAGCTCGCCCTGCTCGGTGCCGGCGGATTGCAGCCGCACGAACGCGGTGACGTCCTCGACGCGGTGGATGATGTAGCGCAGGGCGCCGTCGGCATCGAGCACCGGCGAATTCTTCGGGCTCCAGTAGCGCGCCTCGAAGCCGCCGCCTTCGCTCTCCGGCTTGCGGATGTCGTATTTCTGCACCGGCATGGCATCGGCCTGGCGGGCGCTCAGTACGCGCTGCAGCGAGGCCGCGAGGTTGCGCACGGCATTGGCGTTGGGGTCGTCGGGGTTGTCGGGAAACACCTCGAACAAGTGCCGGCCGAGCATGTTCTCGCGCTGGGTCATGGTCGCCGCAAGGTAGGCATCGCTGACCGCGACGATGTGCAGGCTGGGGCTCAGCACCAGAAACAATCCGGGCGACGCCTCGAACAAGACCTGGAAGTCGGGTGCGGGTGGGCTGGGCTGCGCGGCGCTCATGCCGGCGCGTCCTCGCGCACATCGGCGTCGGGAAGCGCCAGCGCGCGATCGTCATCGGCATCGGCGAAGCGGCAGGCGATGCCATCGAAGTCGTCCTGCAACTCCAGGAACGCATCGAGCACATCGGGATCGAAATGGCTGCCGCGCCCCTCGCGCATGATCGCCACCGCCTGCCGATGCGGAAAGGCCGGCTTGTACACGCGCCGGCTGATCAGCGCGTCGTAGACATCGGCCACCGCCATCAGGCGTGCCGACAGTGGAATGGCGTCACCGGCCAGGCCCTCCGGGTAACCGCTGCCGTCCCACTTTTCCTGGTGCGACTGCGCGATCTCCGCCGCGAAATGAAGGAAGTCGGCATGGGCGCCGAGCTCCAGTTGCGCCTGGCGGATCGCATCGCGACCGAGCGTGGTGTGCGTCTTCATCACCTCGAACTCGTCCGCCGTCAGCTTGCCCGGCTTGAGCAGGATCCGGTCGGGAATGCCGACCTTGCCGATGTCGTGCAAGGGTGCCGACTTGAACAGCAATTCGATCGTGTGCGCATCGAGCTGTGGCGCGAAACGCGGCTGCTCGCGCAGGCGCTCTGCCAGGCAGCGCACGTAATGTTGGGTGCGGCGGATGTGGTTGCCGGTCTCGTTGTCGCGGGTCTCAGCCAAAGCGGCGAGGGTACGGATGGTGACGTCCTGCACCGCCAGTACCTCGTGCGTGCGGCGTTCGACTTCCTGTTCGAGAAACGCGTTGTGGTCGCGCAGGAAATCGGCGCTGGCCTTGAGCTGCAGTTGCGCGCGGATCCGCGCCAGCGCCACTGCCGGGCTGGCCGGTTTGGTCAGGTAATCGACGGCGCCGAGCTCGATGCCGGCCTGCTCGTCGTTGGCGCTGTCGAGCGCGGTGAGGAAGATGATCGGGATGTCGCGGGTCCAGAGATCGGCCTTGAGTTGCCGGCAGATCGTGAAGCCGCCGGGCTCGGGCATCATCACGTCGAGCAGGATCAGGTCGGGCTGCGGCTCGGCGCGCGCCAGGCGCAAGGCGTCGCGGCCGTTGGTGGTGGCCTGCACGCGATAGTGCGGCCGCAGCAGCGCGGCAATCAGTTCCAGCGAATCCGGATTGTCATCGACAACCAGAATGCAGGGGTGCTCAGAACCCGCCGAATGACCGCCCACCACGCCTGCCCCCGCCGCGCTCCGCCGCGCGTGCCCAGATCGAAACCATCAGGCCCACCATCGGCCCGGCCGCCGCGGCGCGTCAACGGAAATTGTTCACACTTGGCCGGATTTCTCCGATGGTGCGGTGCCTCCCAACGCCCCCTCCCTGTGCCACTATCCGGTGGCCGGGCGTTTCGGTGACCTGCGTCACCGTGCTGCCGGCTCTGCGAAGTCGACTTTCAACCATTGAACTGGAGAATGTAGATGCGCAATTACGTCGTCTGGGCGGTCTCGCCCGTTGTTCTCGCACTCTCGATGGCCGCGGCCGCTGCGCCCGGCGACCTGCCATCACCGGAGATGCGCGCCACGATGCAGCGGGATCTCAACATGACCCCCGCCCAGCTTTCGCAGTACCTCAAGGTCGAACGGCTCGCCGCCAGGCAACGCACCTCGCTGGCCGAGACCTTGGGCACGCACTACGCCGGCAGCTGGATCGAACGCAAGGCCAATGGCGACCACGCCTTCGTCGTGGCGACCACCTCGCCGGCGGCCAAGGGCATTCCCTCGGGCGTCGTCGTGCGCAACGCGCGCTACTCGCTGGCGCAATTGAATGCGTCCAAGGCCGAGCTCGACCAGCTCGCCTCGCGACTGGTCTCGTTGCCGTCCGGTATCTACGCCTGGGGCGTCGACGTGCAGAGCAACACCGTGACGCTGGATGTCGCACCGGGAGCGCGCAAGGCCGCGATCGACTTCGTCGCCGAGAGTGGTGCCGATGCATCGACGATCCGCTTCAACACCATGGCCTCGGCGCCGCGTCCGCTGGTGACGCTCGAAGGCGGCAGCGAGTACCTGTCGCAGAGCGGCGGAAGCTACTACTACTGTTCGGTCGGCTTCGGCGTGACCCGCAGCGGCGTGCAGGGCTATGTCACCGCGGGGCATTGCGGCAACACCAACGATGGCGTGTACACGCTGGCGAACCGGCGGACCATCGGCCCGCAGATCGGCTCGTTCAAGAGTTCGTTCTTCGGCGGCAGCGGTGACGGCGCCCATGTCGAGCTGACCGGCAGCCACTCGGTGTCGGCCACGGTCGACGGCTACAACCAGCCGGTGCGCGGCCAGCAGGTGGCACCCGAGGGCGCCGCGGTCTGCCGCTCCGGCCGCACCACGGGCCTCAAGTGCGGCACCATCCTGCGCTACAACCAGACCGTCAATTACCCTGAGGCCACCATCAATGGCCTGACCAGCGTGAAGGTCTGCGCCGAGGGCGGCGACTCCGGTGGCTCGTTCATCAGCGGCGACCAGGCGCAGGGCGTGCTGTCCGGCGGCAACTACAGCTGCAAGGGCAAGCAGGCTTCGCTCGCCACCAGCTACTTCCAGCCGATCGCCGAGATTCTTGGCAGCCAGCTGACGCTCAAGACCGCGAACTGAAAACATCCGCGTATTACTCGAACGCCCCGGCATGCCGGGGCGTTTGTTTTTGCGAAGGTGGTGGAGATAAGGATTGGGAGCGTGCTTCGCGTTCAGAAAGTCACTCTAAGGCGGTAAGCGCACAGAGTGAGCGGCAGACTTGATGCAACTATTGCCGGAACTGCTTCAGTCAGCCCGAGCAGCGTGCGTGCACAACAGGCTGGTGGACCACTACGGAGGAGATCCCCGTGCAGCTGTCTGCTTTCATCCGGTCGAACACCGAGACCATACTTCTTGACTGGGATGCTTTTGCCGAAAGCCTTCTCTCTACCCCGGGGATGAGCAAGGAGGGCCTGCGCGACCATGCCGGTGAGATGCTCTTGGCCATTGCCAAGGACATCGACACGGCACAAAGTTCTTCGGAACAGGCGGCGAAATCGAAAGGAGTCGAGGGCGGCGACAAGAAGGAATCTTGGGCCAAGGTGCATGGCAGGGCTCGGCA
Organism: Arenimonas sp.; assembly: GCA_036276895.1. GTDB lineage: Bacteria > Pseudomonadota > Gammaproteobacteria > Xanthomonadales > Xanthomonadaceae > Arenimonas. The sequence goes on from DASUOA010000147.1 coordinate 5,244, forward strand.
CGCCAGTGGCTTCGACGTAAACGAGACGGTTTCGGAGTTTCGCGCACTTCGTGCGAGTGTGCTGTCGCGTTGGACCAAAGCCGCGACGCATATCGCCGGCCAGGACCTTGAAGATCTCACTCGATTCAATGAGGCGATCGATCAGGCCGTTGCCGAATCGCTGAAACAGTATTCGACCGAAAAGGAGATGCAAACCCGCCTCTTCGGGGCAGTCCTTGTTGCGTCGCCGGATCCTATCGGTGTGCTGGATCTTAAAGGGAAATACATCTACGCGAACAAGGCCATGGGATACATGTTTGCGCTCCCGTGCGAGGCAATCATCGGCAAGACCAACGCGGCTCTCAGATTGCCGCTTGCCGCGGAGTTCCAACGCCATCTGCGAAAGGTGATTGCCCAGCAGTCTGCTTACCGGGGCGAAGCCACCTACAGATCTTCCGTGGGTGAGGCAAGACGGTATGAGTATGAGCTTGCGCCTGTCCTCGATGCCAAAGGGTGTTGTGAGGCAATCGTGTGCATCTATCGGGACATCACCGAACGCACTGGGCTCGAGGAAGAAGCCCGCCATAGCGCCCACCATGACCCCTTGACGGGTCTGCCCAACCGCCGTCTCTTCCTGGATCGCCTTGATCAGGCATTCAAACACGCCAAGCGCCGCAGTCTGCCTCTTGCACTGCTGTACGTTGACCTCGACGGCTTCAAGGAGGTCAACGA
>DASUOA010000148.1:0-8226 GCA_036276895.1 Arenimonas sp.
GCAGTCGCGACTGGCACCCGGCCAACGTACTGCGCTTCCTCGGCGTGATCCTGGGCGCCGCGGCATTGGCGGCGACACTGCTGCTGGCCTTGTACGCCGCCTGCGGTTTCCTGGGCCTGCCTTCCGGACACAGCCTGCCGCAGCTGTGGCTGGGCCTGACCTTGGCGCAGGCGCTCGGCGCCTTCGTGCTGCTGCCTTGGCTGGCCAAGGTGGCGCCAGAGGGCGGCTGGCTGGGCTGGCTGGTGCCGGCGGTGGCGGTACTGCCGCTGTTGTCATTGGGTCAGGTAACGCCGGTGCTGGTGGTGCTGGCCTTGCCGGTGGCGGCATGGCTGGTGGTGCGCGGTGGATTTGCCGCGGCGGCGGGTGTGTTGCTGGGCGGCATGCTGGGCGCGTTCGCCATGCAGGCGGCCGGGTTGCCGCCGTTGCCACTGGGAGACGGTGCAATCGCCTATGCCCACTGGGCGTTGTTGCTGCTCGCCGCCGGATTGCCCTTGCTGCTGCTCGGCAGTGCCTTCGACGACTACCGCGCGCAGACCGCCGAGCTCGAGCAGCGCGTCGCCGAGCGCACCGGCGAGTTGCAGTCGGCATTGGCCGATGCCCGCTTCCTGATCACCAACGACCTGCTCACCGGCGCCCTCAACCGCCGCCATGCGATGACCGTGATCGACCGCGAGTTGGCCCGCGCCGAGCGCTATCCGCAGCCGCTGTCGGCGGTGCTGTTCATCATCGACGATTTCTCGCGGATCCAGGATACGCACGGCTCCCGGGCCGCCGACGTGATCCTGCAGGAACTCTCCGGCCTGGTGCAGGCGGTGCTGCGCGGCAGCGACATGCTGGTGCGCTGGGACGATGCGCAGTTCCTCGCGCTGCTGCCGCAGACCGGCTTCGACGACGCGCAGATTGCCGCGCAGAAAGTCCGGCATGCGGTGGCGCGCCACGATTTCCGCACCCAGCAGGCGCTGCTGATCAGCCTCGGCGTGGCCGCGCATCGCCCCGGCGAATCGCGCGGCGACTGGCTGACGCGAGTCGAGCAGGCGCTGTTCCAGGCCCAGGCCGATGGTGGCGACCGCACCATTGCCTTGAACTGAGCGGGCGGGGGTGCTCGGGCCCCGCTAGCGCTCCGAGTGCCCGGCCTCGAACCCGTCGCGGCGCTCGAACAGCCCCGGTTTGACCAGATCGACGAAAGCCCGCGCCTGCGGACTCAGGTATTTGCCCTTGCGCATCACCACGCCGTAGCGCCGTGGCGGGAAGTACTCGCGCAGGTTGCGCGCGACGAGGCGCTCGTCATCGGCCGCTGACAGGCAGATGCTGGTGACGATCGAGATGCCCAGCCCCATCGCCACGTACTGCTTGATCACCTCCCAGCCGCCGACCTCCAGCGCCACCGTGTACGGCACGCGGTTCTGCTGGAACACCAAGTCGACCAGACGATAGGTGGTCAGCCGCCGCGGCGGCAGGATCAGCCCGAACGGCGAGAGATCAGCCAGCCGCAGCTCAGTTTTGTCGGCCAAGGGGTGCCCGGGCGGGCAGATCAGCATCGGGTCGAAGGAGTACACCGGTGCCCAGGCCAGGTCATTGGGCGCATCGAGCATCGAGCCGACCGCAAGGTCGACCGCGTCCGAGCGCAGCAGCGCCAGGCCATCCTTGCCAGTGACGTTGTGCAGTTTCAGCTGCACCTCGGGATGCCGCTCGCGGAAGACCTGCACCAGCTTCGGCAGCAGGTAGAGGGTGGTCGAACTGCCGGCGGCGATGTTCAGCTCGCCGCCCTTGAGGCCTTGCAGGCGCTGCTGGAATTGGCGGTCGAGGCCGTCGACGCCCTCCACCAGCGGACGCGCCAGCTCGTACAGCAGCAGCCCTTCGCGGGTCGGCGTCAATCGCCGGCCGATGCGTTCGAGCAGCGGCAATCCGTACTCGCGCTCCAGCGCCTGCAACTGCAGCGTCACCGCCGGCTGGCTGAGGAACAACGCCTCCGCCGCGCGCGACACCGAGCCCAGGCGCGCGACCTGGCAGAAGGCGCGCAACGGCTTGAGCCGGTCGCTCTTGTAGTGGAAACGCGGACTTGACTCGCTCACAAGTGCATGAAATCACTTACGTATAAGTAAAGCAAATAGAACACATCAACATATTTGCTTTGTTTTAAAGGAGTTGCGGCAGTAGGGTCTGGAGCACGTCCGAAGGATCCCGTCAGGAGTGTCCGTCATGCCCGGTGAAGCCGCCCTCGCCCTCGATTTCTCAGCCCTGCAGCCGCTGTCCGCGACCTTTCCGCCGGCCTTCGAGGCGCCGGAGGCGCCCGAGCTGCTCGACCCCGCCACCCGCCTGCTGCTGGTCGACCTGCACCGGCAGTTCGAGCCGCAGCGCCAGGCCCGGCTTTCCGCCCGCCGCCAGCGCCAGGCCGCCTTCGATGCCGGCGCGCTGCCCGACTTCCGCGACGACACCCGCGCCGTCCGCGAATCCGACTGGACGGTGGCGCCGCTGCCCGGCTACCTCGCCGACCGCCGCGTCGAGATCACCGGCCCGGTCGAACCCAAGCTCGTCATCAAGGCGCTGAATTCCGGCGCCAACGGCTACATGGCCGACTTCGAGGATTCCACCGCGCCGAGCTGGGACCGCCTGCTCGCCGGCCAGGCCGCCCTGCGTGGCGCCGTGGCCGGCGGCCTCGCCTGGAGTGCGCCGGACGGCCGCTGCTACCGGCTGAACCCGCGCGAGCAGCAGGCGGTGCTGTGGGTGCGCCCGCGTGGCTGGCACCTCGACGAAGCGCATGTGCGCGTCGATGGCGAAGCGCTGTCGGCCAGCCTGTTCGACGCCGCGGTGTTCCTGCAGCACAACGCCCGCGCGCTTCATGAGCAGGGCCGTGGTCCCAACCTCTACCTGCCCAAGCTCGAGTCGATAGAAGAGGCGATGCTGTGGGAGTCGTTGCTGTCCGTGATCGAAACCCGGCTCGGCCTGCCGAGCGGCGCGATCAAGGTCACCGTGCTGATCGAAACCCTGCCCGCGGTGTTCGAGATGCACGAGATTCTGCACGCCCTGCGCCGCCGCATCACCGCGCTCAACTGCGGTCGCTGGGACTACATCTTCTCCTGGCTCAAATGCCAGCGCCGACAGCGCCGCCCGCTGCCCGAGCGCGCCCAGCTGCACATGCAGCAGCCCTTCCTGCGCAGCTATGCCGAACTGCTGGTGCAGTCCTGCCACCGTCGCGGCGCCCATGCCATGGGCGGCATGGCGGCGCAGATCCCGCTGGCCGACCGCGAGGCCAATGAGCAGGCACTGGCGCGCATCAAGGCCGACAAGCAGCGCGAAGCCAGCGCCGGCTTCGATGGCGCCTGGGTCGCGCATCCCGACCTGATCGCCCCGGTGCGCGCAGTGTTCGACGCACACATCAGTGGCCCGCATCAGCAGCACATCAAGCGCGACGACGTCCGCACCACCCGCGACGACCTGCTGCGCCCCTGCACCGGCAGCATCAGTCGCAAAGGCTTCGATGATGCCGTCGACGTCTGCACGCGCTATCTCGCCGCCTGGTTGTCGGGCCAAGGCTGCGTCGCCATCCACGGCCTGATGGAAGACGCCGCCACCGCCGAGATCGCCCGCACCCAACTCTGGCAATGGCTGCACCACACGGATGACGGCAGCGCGCCGCTGCTGCTCGACGACGGCAATCCGATCGACCTGGCCCTGTTCGAACGCAGCCTGCTGACGCTGCCCAGCCGCCTGGCGCTCGACCCCAAGCTCCCCGGCCGCAACCACCTCAAGCAAGCCATCGACCTGCTTGACCGCCTCACCCACGCCACGCATCTCACCGACTTCCTCACCACCGCCGCGTATCCGCAGCTGATGCGCAACGAGCCCCCAACAACGGACGCCCGCGACCTCGCAGAGCGGTAGCGACGTCGGGTGTCCCGCGTCCAGCCCGCCATGGATGGCGGGCGCGCCGTGTCGGCGCAGGACAGCGCCGTCTCGGCGAGAGCGGGATACCCGATGGCGCTGCCGCGGACCGACGCACTCCCACGCTTTTCAACCTCGCCACACACCAGCACATAAGAGGACAACGCAATGAACACGCTTCCCAGCGCCGAACAGCTCGAAACCCGTTGGTCCAACGACCCGCGCTGGTCCGGCATCCAACGTGGCTACAGCGCCAGTGAAGTCGTCCGCCTGCGCGGCAGCATCGCCATCGAACACTCGCTGGCAAGACTCGGCGCCGAAAAACTCTGGCGCTCCTTGCACGAACAACCCTTCGTCAACGCCCTCGGCGCCCTCACCGGCAACCAGGCCATGCAACAGGTCAAGGCCGGCCTCAAAGCCATCTACCTCAGTGGCTGGCAAGTCGCCGCCGATGCCAACCTCGCCGGCGAAATGTATCCCGACCAATCGCTGTATCCGGTCAACTCGGTGCCGCAAGTGGTCAAGCGCATCAACAACTGCCTGCTGCGCGCCGACCAACTGCATCACGCGGAAGGCAACGACGACATCGACTTCCTGCAACCGATCGTCGCCGACGCCGAAGCCGGCTTCGGCGGCGTGCTCAACGCCTTCGAACTGATGAAAGCGATGATCGAAGCCGGCGCCGCCGGCGTGCACTTCGAAGACCAGCTCGCCTCGGTCAAGAAGTGCGGCCACATGGGCGGCAAGGTGCTGGTGCCGACTCGCGAAGCCGTCGAGAAACTCATCGCCGCCCGCCTCGCCGCCGACGTCATGAACGTGCCGACACTGATCGTCGCCCGCACCGACGCCGAAGCCGCCGACCTCGTCACCTCCGACATCGACGACAACGACAAACCCTTCCTCACCGGTGAACGCACCGCCGAAGGATTCTTCAAGACCCGCAAAGGCCTCGACCAGGCCATCTCCCGCGGCCTCGCCTACGCGCCTTATGCCGACCTGGTCTGGTGCGAAACCGGCAAGCCCGACCTCGCCTTCGCACGCAAGTTCGCCGAAGCGATCCACGCGAAGTTCCCCGGCAAACTGCTCGCCTACAACTGCTCGCCCAGCTTCAACTGGAAGCAGCACCTCGACGACGTCACGATTGCGAAGTTCCAGACCGAACTCGCGGCGATGGGCTACCGCTTCCAGTTCATCACCCTGGCTGGCTTCCATGCGCTGAACTACTCGATGTTCAAGCTCGCGCACGGCTACGCGCGGCAGCAGATGTCGGCCTTCGTCGAACTGCAGCAGGCCGAGTTCGCCGCCGCCGAACTTGGCTTCACCGCAGTCAAGCACCAGCGCGAAGTCGGCACCGGCTACTTCGATGCGGTGACGCAGGCGATCCAGGGCGAGCAGAGCTCGACCGTCGCCCTGAAAGGCTCGACCGAAGAGGAGCAGTTCCACGCCAAGCCCACACTCGCCGCGGCCTGAGCATGGGCGATCCGGGTTACCGCGCCGCCGCAGCCTAAGCGGCCGCTGTTCGAGCCCGACGGGCGAGTTCGGCCGCGCCGGGGGCGGCGGAGCGGTAACCCGGGTCGACCGTGCGGCGCCACGCCGCGCGGTTCCCTGCACGCCTGCGACAGCTTGGTTACACTCGCCGGTCTATCGCCTCGCGACGCCGCCGCAATGCCCACCGACTCGTTGGCAGGACTCAGCCACCCGCACATCCCCATCGCCGGGGACGACCTGCGGCTGCCGACCCAGCTCAATGACGAGGAATTCCGCGTCCTCGCCAGCGTCGGCACCAGCCGCGCCCTGCTGCCCGGGCAGGAGCTGTTCCGCCGCGGCGACGCTGCACAATCGATGTACCTGATCGACAGCGGCGAAGTGCGGCTGTGCTTCGACGATGGCCTCGCCGACAAACTGCTCGGCCCCGGGCAGTTCTTCGGCGAGCTCGCGGTCTTCCTCGGCCGCCACCAGCGCTTCGCCCGCGCCGTCGCCGAGAGCGCCGGCATCGTCTACGAAATCGGCCAGGCCGCCTTCGACAAACTGCTCGAACGCGAACCCAAGCTGGTTGCCGAATTCATGCGCCGCAGCTTCGCCTACCTCGTTGCCGGCGAGCACCAGCTGGTGCAGAACCTCAAGCGCCGCAACGAAGACCTGCTGCAGACCCTCGACACCCTGCGCCAGACCCGCACCGAGCTCTCGGTCGCGCAGCAACTGGTGCGCACCGACGACCTCACCGGCCTGTCCAACCGCCGCGGCCTGTACCGCTTCATCGACGAAATCGCCGCCCGCGATGATTTGCCCGGGCAATGGGCGCTGCTGTTGATCGACCTCGACCAGTTCAAGGCGATCAACGACCGCTACGGCCACCTCGCTGGCGACGCCGCCCTGCGCGCAGTGGCCGAGGAAGTCCGGCGCATGGCGGGCCCCTTGGAGCTGCCCTGCCGTCTCGGCGGCGACGAGTTCGCCCTGATCCTGCAGGTTTCCGACGCCGGCGACCTCGCCAACCGCGCGCTGGGCCTGATGGCGGCGATCCGCAGCCTGCGCCTGCCCAGCCTCGGCGAATACCGCCTGACCATCAGCGTCGGCGGCTCGATGAGCGGCGAGCCCGGCGCCTGGTCGGCCTGGTACAGCGTCGCCGATCGCGCCCTGTACGACGCCAAACAGCGCGGCGGCGACGAGTGGCGGCTGGCCAAGACCGGGGCCTGAACCTTCCATTCTGCGACCACCGTCACGCCTTGCGCGTGAAGACGCTGTCCCCCGCATCGCCCCGCGCGCGTTAGCGCTAGTGGATAGCCTTCGCCGCCACGGCCCGCATGGACACCACGACCAGCCCACCCGCGCAACGCCAGCCACCGGCGGCGATCACCCCGCTGCTGCGCAGCGTGGTGCTGTGCGACCTGGTCGACTCCACCGCGCTGGCCGAGCGCATCGGCGACGTCCGCATCGCCGAGCTGATGCAGGCGCACGACCGCCTGCTGCTGCGCCTGCTGCTCGACCACCAGGGCCAGCTGATCGACAAGGCCGACGGCGTGCTCGCGCTGTTCGAACGCCCGGTCAACGCCGCCGCCTTCGCGCTCGCCTACCAGCGCGGCCTGCGCGACCTCGGCCAGCAGCTCGGACAACCGCTGCAGGCGCGCGTCGGCATCCATGTCGGCGATGTCATGACCTGGACCCACACCCCGACCGAAGTGCTGGCCGGCGCCAAGCCGGTCGAAGTCGAGGGCCTTGCGAAACCCGTCGCCGCGCGCCTGATGGGCTTGGCCCTGCCCGGGCAGATATTGATGTCCGGCATGGCGCAGAACCTCGCCCAGCGCGCCCAGGGCGAACTCGGCCACATCGCCCCGAAACTGCTCTGGCGCCTGCACGGTCGCTACCGCTTCAAAGGCGTCCCGGCACCGATGCTGGTGCACGAAGTCGGCGAGCTCGGCATCGCCCCGCTGCGCCCACCGGTCTCCACCGAAAAAGCCTGGCGCGAACTGCCGCTATGGCGCAAACCGCCGGTGCTGGCGTTGGAGGTGGTGCTGGCGGTGAGCCTCGCGGTCGGCGGTGTGTGGAGCATGTTGAAGAGCCCGCCGGCGATTGCCTTTTCCGAACGCGATTGGGTGGTCGTGGCGGATTTCAACAATCTCACCGGCGAGACGCTGTATGACGAGGCGTTGGATACGGCATTGCGGGTGGGTCTGGAGCAGTCGCGGTATGTGAATGTGTTGTCGGATTTGCAGGTGGAGCAGGCGCTCAAGCGCATGCAGCGCGAAGGGCAAAGGGTCGACCGGCAGATTGGCGCCGAGATCGCCCTGCGCGAGGGCGCCAAGGCCTTCGTCCTGCCGACGGTTGCGTTGGCTGGAGGTAGGCCGCGACTGAGTATCGAACTGATCGATCCCGCCAGCGGTGTGACCGTGCATACGCAGATGCACGATTCAGCTGATCACCAGGGCGTGGTTGGCGCGCTGGATGAGGCGCTTCGCAGTTTGCGCGCCGGGCTTGGCGAACCGCTAAGTCATATCCAGAAGGTATCCCTTCCGCTTGAGCAGGTGACCACCCCGAGCCTGGAGGCGCTTCGGGCATACGGATTGGGTCGACAGGCACAGCGTGAAAGCAGAAGTAGTGATGCCAAGGCGCTGTTCGAGCAGGCGGTGCTGCTCGATCCCGGATTCGCGATGGCGCATGTTGCTCTTGGCAAGCTACTGCGAAATGCCGGAGATCAGGCAGGTTTCTCCGCTTCGCTGGCCACTGCCAAGGGCTTGGAAGCCAGGCTGTCGCAAAGAGAGAGATTGCTGTTGGCTGCCGAGTTGGCATGGGACAAGGATCCGCAAACACGTCAGGCTGCCTGGCGTGGATTGACGGCCGTATTTCCGG
>DASUOA010000149.1:0-10838 GCA_036276895.1 Arenimonas sp.
CGCCGTCATCGATGCGGTATTCAACCACGCTGCCGGCGTGCCCCATGAACACATTCGCGTACACGCCAAAGGCCGGGAAGGCGCCCTTGCGCAGCACCTTCGGCACGTGGAGGGCGATGCCGACATCGAGCGCCGCATCGCGCGCGGCATGCCAGCGCAGCGCATAGCGCCCATCGCGCTCGACGCGCAGCCGCGCGTACCCGTTGGGCGTGCCGTCGGCCATGGTGCTGTCGGGAATCCCATCGGCATCCGGCGCACCCGACCAGAACGCGCCGCAGGTGGTGCCGACGTTGTACTCGTGCAAGGGCTGCGACCCATGCCAGCCATCGGTGGCGCCGTGGTAGTGGTGCATCTGCATATGCGTGTGCGCGGTCAGCAGCAGCACCTTGGGAAAACCCTGCAGCAGCGCGAACAGTCGCTCGCGGTCGGCACGACGGAAAGTCTCGCGGTCCGGCTCGGGATCGAAGAACGGGATGTGCGCGGCCAGCACCAGCAGGCGATCGCGATCGGCGCCGGCGAGATAGGCCTGCAGGAAGGCGAACTGATCGTCGCGCAATCCACCGATGTATCCGGCCCGCGGCCCCGGCTGGTAGACCACGTTGTCAAGCACCACGAAGTTGGCCTGCGACTCCTCCCAGGCGTAGGTATCGGCACCGAACACCGCGCGGAAACTGTGCAGCGAACCGGCATCGTCGGCCGCGTCGAAGTCGAGATCGTGGTTGCCGGGCGCGTGCAGCCACGGCAAGCCCAGGCGCGTGGTGACGGCGTTGAGTGCCGGATACAAGGACAGGTCGTCATCGACGATATCGCCCAGACTCAGACCCAGATGGGCGGCTGGTGCATTGCCTGCCTCGGCAAGAATTGGCTCGACAATGTCGCGGGCGTAGTGCGCGACATCGCGCAGGCTCTTGGGCTGCGGGTCGCCGAACAGCAATACGTCCAGCGCACCATCGGCAATACTGCGATCATCGGGCAGCAGCACAAAGTCGCCGCCGGCGCGAAGCGCGTCCTGTGCCGGCATGCCGCCGTAACGCAGCGCCGGCGAACCTTCCGGTAGATGATGCTGCCAGAAGCGCGATTCGCCGGAGCCGATGTGCCGCACCGCGCTATAACCGGCCGGCTTGATCACAAAAAGCGTTTCGCCTTCCTTGAGCGCGATCGAATACGCGCCGTCGGCATCGGTGCTGACGATGTCGCGGCCATTGGAGACCCGCACCTGCGGCACGCCCGGGCCCGCGGTGCCGCCGACCATTTCCTGCACCTTTCCGCGCAGCATGATCGGCTCGTCGGCCAGCACGGGCGCACTGAAAAGCAGGCACAGCAGCATCCATCCGATCCGAACCGGCATTGGCATCGCTCACACTCCCGAACGGTCTGCGGCGATTATCGCCTCAACGCGTGACGGAGACGCCCTGGGTATGGCGCTCGCGCAATACCGCGACCAGATCGGCCAGCCCGAGGCCCTTGGCGCGCAGCAGCACCAGCAGGTGGTAGACCAGATCCGCCGACTCGCCGAGCAGTTCGGTATCGGTCTGGCTCACGGCCGCCAACGCGGTCTCGACGCCTTCTTCGCCGACTTTCTGGGCGATGCGGCGCACACCAGCCTCGAACAGCCGCGTGCTGTAGCTGCCGGCCGGGCGGTCACGCTCGCGCGTGGCGAGCAGCGCGTCGAGTTCGGCTACGAAGTCGCCCCGAGCCCCGGCGAAGCATGACGTGCGACCCAGATGGCAGGTCGGCCCGGCCGGTCGCGCCTGCACCAGCAAGGTGTCGGCATCGCAGTCGGCTTCGATGGCGACCAGCTCCAGAACATGGCCGCTTCCCTCGCCCTTGGTCCACAGCACCCCTCGACTGCGCGAGTAGAAGGTGACCCGGCGGCTGTCGAGCGTGCGGCACAAGGCCTCGCGGTTCATGTAGCCGAGCATCAACACGCGGAGCGTGTCGGCGTCCTGCACGATTGCGGGCAGCAAGCCGCCTTGCTTGTCGAAATCCAGTCCGGGAATCTCAAGCTCAGTCGACATCCCGCACCTCGATACCCTGCGCTCGCAAGGCCTGCTTGAGTACCGGAATGCGCAGCTCGCCGCTGTGGAAGACGCTTGCGGCCAATGCACCATCGACATCGGCGAGGCGGAACACGGCGGAGAAATGATCGACGCTACCCGCTCCGCCGGAGGCGATCAGCGGCACCCGGCAGCGTGCTCGCACCGCCTGCAACTGCTCGATATCGAAGCCGTCGCGCACGCCATCGCTGCCCATGCAATTGAGCACGATCTCGCCGGCACCGCGGCGTTGCGCCTCGGCGACCCAGTCCAGGGTCAGCCGCGGCAATGCGCGCGTCCTGGAGGGGTCGCCGGTGTACTGGCGCACCCGCCACTGGCCATCGGGATCGCGTTGGCTGTCGATGCCGACCACCACGCATTGCACGCCAAATGCCGCAGCCAGCTCCTCGATCAAGGCGGGTCGCTCCAGTGCTGGAGAATTGACCGAAATCTTGTCGGCACCGGCATGCAGCACCGCGCGCGCATCTTCGACGCTGCGGATGCCGCCGGCCACGCAGAACGGAATATCGAGCCGCCGCGCCACCCGTTCGACCCAGTCGCGGTCGACGCGGCGGCCTTCGGGGCTGGCGGTGATGTCGTAGAACACCAGCTCGTCGGCGCCTTCGTCGCGATAGCGCAGCGCCAGCTCCTCGATCGCCCCCATCACCACGTGATCACGGAAGCGCACGCCCTTGACCACCTGCCCGTCCTTGACGTCGAGGCAGGGAATGATGCGTCGGCTCAGCATGACAAGGCCTCCGTCAGGCTGAAGCGCTGCTCCAGCAAGGCCTTGCCCAACACCAGGCCGGAAAGGCCAGCACCGCGCGCGGCGCGCACGTCGCCGAGCGAGCTGACGCCACCGGAGGCCTGCATCTGCAGCTCCGGCGCCAGCATCTGCAATTGCGCGTACAGCGCCAGATTAGGCCCAGCCAAGGTGCCGTCACGGTCGATGTCGGTGCACAGCAGATGCCGCAATCCGGCCGCGACATAGGTGTCCAGCAAGGCAATCAACCCGATGCGCGAGTCCTGCGTCCAGCCTTGAACCGGAAGCATCCAGCGACCGGCACCATCGCGACGGGTATCGAGAGCGACAGTAATTCGCTCGGCGCCAAACTGCCGCAACCAGTCGGCCACCCGCTGCGGCTCGCGCACCGCCAGGCTGCCGACCACGACGCGGTCGGCGCCCGCATCCAGCAGCGCCTCGACATCAGCCTCGTCGCGCACGCCGCCGCCGGTCTGCACGCGCAGCGCGGTTGTCGACTTCAGCTGCGCCAGCAACGGCCGCAGCGTGTAGCCGCCGGCGCGCGCGGCGTCGAGATCGACCAGATGCAGCCAGCTCGCGCCCTGCTCCGCGTAAGCGGCGGCCTGCTGCAGCGGCGTCGCGGCGTAACGCGTTTCGCGCGCGTAGTCGCCCTGGTGCAGGCGCACCACCTGGCCCGCACGCACGTCGATGGCGGGATAGAGCTCGCACATGGCCGTGCTCACGCCTTGCCTCCGGAAATGAAGTTGGACAGCAAGCGCGCGCCAACCGCGGCCGAGCGCTCGGGATGGAACTGCGCGCCCATCACGTTGCCGCGTTGAACGATGGCGGCGAACGCTCCGCCGTGGTCGCATGCCGCGACGCAGTCAGGGCTGACCGGCGCCGCGTAGCTGTGTACGAAATAGGCCTGCGCTCCCTGCGCAATACCGTCAAGCAAGGGCGACTCGCGCCGCGGCTGCAGGCAGTTCCAGCCCATGTGCGGAACGCGCAGGCCATCGCCTCCAGACAGCCGGCGCACCCGCCCCGGCAGCCGCCCGAGACATTCGACATCGCCTTCCTCCGAGTGTTCGAACAGCAGCTGCATGCCCAGACAGATGCCAAGCAGCGGCTGTTGCAGCGCGCGCAGGCACTCGACCAGATCCAATGCGCGCAACCGCGCCATCGCCGGCGCCGCCGTCCCTACGCCGGGCAGCAACACATGCGAGGCGGCGGCGATCACCACGGGGTCGCTGCTCAGCGTGGGCTCGACACCCAGTCGTTCGAAGGCGTAGCGCACCGAACCGAGGTTGGCGCCGCCGGCATCGACGATGACCAGATTCACAATGCCCCCTTGGTGCTGGGCAGCTCGCGCCCCTCGCGCCGGATCGCCTCGCGCAGCACCCGCGCCACGACCTTGAAGCAGGCCTCGACCTGGTGGTGGGCGTTGTCGCCGCGCACCGTCAGGTGCAGGTTCAGGCCGGCGCCCTCGCACAGTGAGTGGAAGAAGTGCGGCACCAGCTCGGTCGACAGTTCGCCGACCCGCTCGCGGGCAAAGCTCCCTTCGAAGTAGAAACCCGCGCGCCCGCTGACATCGAGCGCAGCACTGGCCAGGCTCTCGTCCATCGGCAACGTGAAGGCATAGCGGCTGATGCCGCGCTTGTCGCCCAGCGCCTGGCGCAACGCCTGCCCCAGCGCGAGAGCACAGTCCTCGACGCTGTGGTGCTCGTCGATCTGCAGGTCACCGCGGCAGCGCAGCTCCAACGAAAAGCCACCGTGCTTGCCGAGTTGCTCGAGCATGTGGTCGAAGAAGCCGATGCCGGTCGAGACCGCGGGCTCGGCGGCGCGGTCGAGATCGATCGTCACTTCGATCGCCGTCTCCCGCGTCTTCCGTTGTACCCGCGCCGTACGCGGCGCATTGGCCAGCTGGTGCGCGATCGTCGCCCAATCGAGGTGAGCGGGGCCGATGCGAAAGCCTTGGCAGCCGAGGTTGCGTGCCAGCTGCAGGTCGGTCTCGCGGTCACCGACCACCGCCGAGGCCGCGAGGTCGACACTGCGATCGCGCAGATAGTGCATCAGCATGCCGATGCCGGGCTTGCGGCTGGGGATGCCGTCGAGGCAACGGTTCTCGTGCTCGAAGCTCGGGTCGATCAGTTCTTCGATAAAGCGGATCCCCTGCGACTCCAGCACCTGCCGCATCAGCCGGTGCGGGCCTTCGAAGGCGTCCTGCGGAAACGATGACGTACCCAACCCATCCTGGTTGCTGACCAGTACGAACTCGAAGCCAGCATCGCGCAGTTGAAGCAGGGCCGGGATCGCTCCGGACACGAAGCGCAGCTTCTCGAAACTGTCGATCTGGAAATCGTCAGGCTCTTCGATGAGGGTTCCATCGCGATCGACAAAAACAATACGGCGCATCAGCCCCGCCCTCCGCGTAGCGCCGACAGCAACGCATCGTTGTCCGCTGGCGTGCCGATGCTGATGCGCAGCGCGTCGCCAAGCTGCGGCTGCATGCGCATGTCGCGCACCACGACACCGGCGACCAGCAACCGCTGCAGCGCGTCGTCGGCGTCGGCGAAGCGCACCAGCAGGTAATTGCCTTCGGAGCGATACACCCGACTAACACCGGGCAGATCAGCCAGTGCCACGCGGACGCGCTCACGCTCGCGGCGGACGATCACCACGCGCTCGCGTGTCTGCGCCAAGGCGTCGTCCGACAACGCTGCCAGTGCCAGCTGCACGCACGGCGTCGGCAGGGGATACGGCGCCTGGCAATCGCGCAGCACCGACACCAGCTCGGCTGATGCCAGCAGGCAGCCGACGCGCGCTGCCGCCAGCGCGTGCGCCTTGGACAGCGTGCGCAGCACCACCAGGTTCTCGTAGCGGTCGATCAGGCTGGCGGCCGAGGGCTGCTCCGCATACTCGATGTAGGCCTCGTCGACGACGACCAGGCACTGCCCGGCCAGCCTCTGCAACACGGCTTCTATCGCCGCCTGCGGCACCGTTGCGCCGGTCGGGTTGGCCGGCGAACACAGGAACAGCAGGCGCGCGCCGCCCGCCACGGCGGCATCGGCCATCGCTTCAATATCGATGACGAATCCCGCGTCGCGGTCACGCAGCGGCACCTCGATCAAGGCGGCACCCTGCAGCCGCGCACAGACTGCATACATGCCGAACACCGGCGGCGCGATCACCACGGCATCGCGGCCAGCGCGACAGAACGCGCGCAGCAGAAGATCGATCGCCTCGTCGCTGCCTCGGCCAAGCAGCACCTGCGCCGGACTCACGCCATACAGCGTTGCCAGCGCAGCGCGCAGCGACGCCGGCTGTGGCGAGGGGTAACGCTGCGCACGGCCCTCGCGATCGGCCGCGCTCGGCCACGGCGATTCGTTGGCATTGAGCCAGATCCGCCCTTCGGCAGCACTGCGCCGCGCCGAGGCATAGCCGGTAAAGCCGCGCAGGTCTTCGCGCAGCAGGGTCTGCACCAGGCTCATGCGACCGCCTCCGGCAGCCGTAGCTGCACCGAGCGCGCATGCGCTTCCAGGCCTTCGGCGCGAGCCAGCGTTATCGCGCAGGGGCCGATCGCTGCCAGGCCTTGGCGCGTCACCGATTGCACGCTGATCTGGGTCTGGAAGCTGGCCACGCTCACACCCGACCACGCACGTGCGGCACCACCGGTCGGCAGCACATGGTTGGTGCCGGAACAGTAGTCGCCCAGCCCTTCCGGCGCGAAGTCACCGAGAAACACCGAGCCGGCCGCTCGCACTTGCGGCAACCACGCCTCGGCCTCGCGCAGTGCCAGGATCAGATGTTCGGGCGCGTAATCATTGCTGATCGCCAGCGCCTCGCCGAGCGATGCAACTTCGATCAGGCGCGCGTGCGCCAATGCCTGGTGAGCGATATCGGCACGCGGCAGCAAGGGCAGCTGGCGATCGACTTCGCGCATGACTGCATCGAGCAGCGCGCTGTCGTCGGACAGCAGGATCACCTGGGAATCCGGACCATGCTCCGCCTGCGAGAGCAGATCGGCCGCCACGAAGACGGGATCGGCACCGGTATCGGCGATCACCAGCAACTCCGACGGCCCGGCTGGCATGTCGATGGCAGGCCCCTGTGCACGCATCGCCACCTGCCGCTTGGCCGAAGTGACGTATGCATTCCCAGGCCCGAACAGCTTGTCGCAACGCGGCACGCTGTCGCTGCCGAACGCCATCGCCGCGATGGCTTGGGCGCCCCCCAGTTTCAGCACGCGGCGGATGCCGCATAGCGACGCCGCGACCAGCACCACCGGATCGGCGCTGCCATCGGCGCGCGGCGGCGTACACAGCACGACGTCTTCGCAACCGGCCAGCTCCGCCGGCACACCGAGCATCAGCGCGGTCGACGGCAACGGCGCCGAGCCTGCAGGCACATACAGGCCGACACGTCGGATCGGCCGGACGATACGGCCGCAGCGCACGCCGGGCGCCGTCTCCAGGTCGAAGCCGGCCGGGGCGCCAGCCTGATGCCAGCAGCGCAGTCGCTCGCGCGCCTCGGCCAGCGCCGCGCGCAGCACCGCAGGCACCGCGGCCTCGGCCACCGCGAACTCTTCCGCGGTCACTTCGAAGCGTTCCAGTTGCACGC
The DNA here is from genome assembly GCA_036276895.1 of Arenimonas sp. Classification (GTDB taxonomy): domain Bacteria; phylum Pseudomonadota; class Gammaproteobacteria; order Xanthomonadales; family Xanthomonadaceae; genus Arenimonas. Next base: position 7,396 of record DASUOA010000149.1, read on the forward strand.
CATCGAAGCGCCGCGTCAACGCGTGCAGCGCGCCATCGCCATCGGCGATGACCTGGTCGATGATCCGCGCTACCGCGGCCTCTCGGTCACTGGCCAGGATCTCGTCGGGACGCCGCAGTGCCGCTTCGCGGATGGCGGCATCCGCCGCCTGCCAGTCAATACGATTCATGACAGCATCTGCTCCACCGGCAGCACCAACAGCCCCGAGGCGCCGGCACGCTTCATGTCTTCCAGGCGCTGCCAGGTCATGGCGCTGCGACACAGCGCCTGCAGCGCGACGCGGTCGTCACGCCCCTCGATCGCCATCACCGTCGGCGGCTCGGCGTCAGGCAACAGCTCCAGCAGTTGCGGCAGGTCGTCGCGCAGCGCCTGGAACAGCACCAGCTTGCTGGCACGGACGCTCAAGGCGTTGTCCAAGCGCCGCAGCAGCAATGCCGCGAGCTCGGCACGGACATCACCGAAGGGTTGCACCGGCCCCGCCAGCACCGCTTCGCTGTCGAGGATCACCGCTGCTTCGCGCAACTGGTTGGCGGCCAGCGTTGCACCGGTCGAGACCAGATCGCAGATCGCCTCGGCCTTGCCCAGGCGCGGTGCAATCTCGACCGAGCCGGACAGCACCACGACTTCCGCTTCGACGTCCTGGTCGCGCAGCCAGCGCGCCAACAATTGCGGATAGCTGGTGGCGATGCGCAGTCCGGCCAATTGCGTTGCACCCTGCCACTGCCATTCGCTCGGCACCGCCAGCGACAGCCGGCAACGACCGAAACCCAAGGACCGCAAGACCCGGAAGGCGGTCGGCAAGCCGGCCGCCGCGCGCTCGCAGGCCTGCTCTTCGAGCACGTTCTGGCCCACCACGCCGAGGTCGCAGACACCTTCGGCAAGCAGGCCCGGAATGTCGTCGTCGCGGACCAGCAGCAGGTCGATCGGCAGCGTCTCGCCGTGGCAGAACAGGCGATCGCGGCTCTCGCGGAAATGCAGGCCCGAGCGCGCCAACAGCTCACGGGCGGGGTCTGACAGTCGGCCGCCTTTCTGTACGGCCACGCGCAAACGGTCGTGCGTCCTCATGACGCGTCGCTCCAAGGTGGGTGGAATCAATGAGAGTGCTTGGCTGCGGCGCCGGCATGGCCGAGACGCTGCGCAGCAAGGCGATAGCCGCCGGCACCGAAGCTCAGGCAACGGGCAACGCGGCCGATGGTGGTGACGCTGACCCCGGTACGGTCATGGATATCGCGGTAGGGCCGCTCGGCAAGCAGCTCTGGCACCACGCGCCAACGATCGGCCAGCGCTTCGAGCTCGGCCGGCGTACAGAGATCGGCAAGAAACGCGCGCAGCTCGGCCGGCGTGCGCTGGCTGAGCAAGGCCTTCAGCAGCCCGTCGAGACCGGGTACTTCGGCAAGGGATTCGAGCGGGAGCTCTCGGCGCTTCATGTTGACGCACTGTATTAGCGCGCTATTACATTGTCAATGGCCTTGATGGATTGCCGCGAACGCACCGCAGCGCATAGAGTCAAAGTGTTTCCGGGAGCCCGCTGTGTCACCGACACGCCTCGTCTGCGTCGTGTTCGTCTTGCTGCTGGCGGCTGGCTGGTCGCCGGCACGCGCGCAGTCGTTGCGACTGGACGCGTCACGGCCGGTGGTGGAACTCAGCGCCCACCTCAGCTACCTGCACGAACCGGACGCCACCGCCAGCGCCGCAACCATGCTGCTGGCCGCCCGCCAGGATCGCTTCGCGCCACTGCCGGAAGGTCGCACCACCTTCGGCTTCGGGCATGGCGCGTACTGGTTCCATGCGCGCCTGTTCAACGACAGCACCCGCGACGAACGCTGGCTGCTGGTACTGAGCTATCCGCTGCTCGACTACGTCGACGTGCACCTGCGTCATCCCAACGGCCAGTGGATCCACCTCGCTTCCGGCGATCACCTGCCCTTCTCCTCACGGGGATTGAGCTACCGGCATCCCAACTTCTGGCTCGACCTGCCGCAACGCACCGAGGTCGACCTACTGGTGCGAGTGTCGAGCTCCAGCTCGACGCAAGTACCGCTGACGCTGTACACCGCCTCGGCCTTCGCCGAGATGGAGCGGCAGGCGCAGTTCGGCCTTGGCCTGTACAACGGCATCCTGCTGGCGCTGTTCCTCTACAACCTGGTGCTGTGGCTGGCCTCTCGCGACTCCAGCCACTTCTGGTACACGGTGCACGTCGGCGCCTTCGGCCTGCTGATGCTCTGTCTCAATGGCCTGGCCTTCGAGTACTTCTGGCCCGATGTGCCGGCGCTAGCCAACCAGGCGATCCCGCTGACGATGGCACTCGGCCAGGTGGCGATGCACCAGTTCACGCGGGTGTTCCTGGAGCTGCGCAAACGCTGGCGGGTCGGCGACCTGATGTCGCGGGCGATGATCGCGCTGCTGCTGTTGCTGGCCTTGCTGTCGCCGCTGCTCGACTACCGCGACTCGGTCGTGCCGTTGACGCTGCTGGTGTTTCCGGGCGCGGCGCTGATCCTGTGGCAGACGGTGCGTTGCCTGTTGCAGGGCTTCAAGCCGGCGCGGCTATTCCTGGTTGCGTGGAGCATGCTGCTGCTCGGCACTTCGATCTACGCGCTGATCTCGCTGGGCATGGTGCCGAAGGTGTTCGTCACCGAGTACGGCATCCAGATCGGTTCGGCACTTGAGATGGTGCTGCTGTCGTTTGCGCTGGCCTACCGCTACGCCGCGCTGCGCAACGAGAGCGAGCGCATCATCCGCGAAGCCAACGAGCAGCTCGAACGCAGTGTCGCCCGGCGCACCACCGAGCTCAGCAGCGCGTTGGAGCAGCTCGCGGACGCCAACTCCCGCCTGCGTGAATCCAATCGCCGCGATGCGTTGACCGGGGCGTTCAATCGCCGGCACTTCCGCGAGGTGTTCGAGCAGTTGCTGCGCCAGTCACAGGAGCAGCGTCGCCAGCTTGGCGTGGTGCTGGTCGATCTCGATCACTTCAAAGCGGTCAACGACCAGCATGGCCATCTTGCCGGCGACGATTGTCTGCGGCATCTGTCGCGACTGCTACACGATGAGCTGCGCAGCACGCCGGGCGCGGTGCTGTCGCGCTTCGGCGGCGAGGAATTCGCGGTGCTGCTGCCCGACCAGCCGCCCACCGCGGTCGCGGCCATCGCCGAAGCGATGCGCCGTCGTCTTGCCGAAACGCCGGCAACGCATGGCGACCTTACGATCCCGATGAGCGCCAGCTTCGGTGCCTACAACATCGAGCCAGGTGTCACCATCCGCGCCGACGATGCCCTGCATCGCGCCGACCACGCGCTGTACGCGGCCAAGACGCGCGGCCGCAACTGCGTACAGGTCGAGACCGATCTGCCGCAAGGGCGGACGATCTAGCCAGCCGGGCGCGGGCGCCTTCGCAGCCGCAGCCCAAGCGGCCGCTGTTTGAGCCCGCGCAGCGGGCGAGTTCGGCC
>DASUOA010000150.1:0-8724 GCA_036276895.1 Arenimonas sp.
TTCCGCTTCCTGCCCGATGCCAATGCGCTGGCGGTGCCTTGCCGGCATCTGGCCGGGCCGGCGACGGAAAGCTGGGTTGCCGATGCGGTGCAGGAATCGGGCGAGACCGTGGGTGCCGCCTGGGCGCATGGCCGGCACTACGCGATGGTGGCGCTGACGGTCGACGAGCATGAAGGCGACATCGAGGCCGCGGCGCATTGCGCCTACGAGCGGCTGCTGACCGCGGTGCGTCCCTCGGCGCATCCTTACCTGCTGCGGATCTGGAATTACTTCGCACGGATCAACGACGGCGAAGGCGATGCCGAACGCTACCGGCGCTTCTGCGTCGGCCGCGCCGCGGCGGTCGATGCGCGCTTCAATGATCCGCCGCCGGCGGCCACCGCCATCGGTGGCGAGGGCCAACCGGAGCGCCTGCTGGTGGTCGCGCTGTGCGCTCGGGCGCCGGCGATCGCGCTGGAGAATCCGCGGCAGACGCCGGCTTGGCGTTACCCGCGCGACTACGGCCCGGTGTCGCCCGGCTTCTCGCGCGGCGCCCTGCTCGATGCCGATACCTCGCAGCCGCGGCTGCTCGCCTCTGGCACCGCGAGCATCGTCGGCCATGTCTCGCAGCATGTCGGCGACAGCGCGGCGCAGTTACGCGAGAGCCTGGCCAATCTCGATGCGCTGCTGGCCGAAGGCACGGCACGCGGTGGTCACCGCTTCGAACTCGGCGCTTGCGAGTCGTTGCGCGTGTACCTGCGCCATGCCGACGACCTGCCGCGCCTGCGGCCGATCCTTGACGACAGCGGCATTCCCGCCGAGCGCGTGCTGTGGTTGCGCGGCGACATCTGCCGACGCGAGCTCGACGTCGAACTCGAAGGGGTGTTCGCGGCGAACTAGTCCTCGGCGTTGCCGGCGTACAGGCGCAGGCAGAGCATCCGGCTGAGATTGCGCAGCAGCAGCATCGCCGCGCGCGGCTCGCTCTCGGCGAGACGGTCGAAGCCGGTGTCGTCAAGCGCCAGCAGCTGGGTGTCGGTGATGGCGACGACGTCGGCACTGCGCGGCGCGCCCATCAGGAAGCCGGCCTCGCCGAACAACTGCCCGGCGCCCAGCGTGGTCAGCACGCGGCGGCGACTGCGCTCGCCACTGCTGATCTCGACCGCGCCACCGAGGATCAGGTACATCTCGCGACCGCCGCCATGGCGCTGGATCAGCAGCTGCCCGGCCACCGCATCGATGTGCTCGGCGGCGAGATAGAGCTTCTGCTTGTCCTCGCCGCTCATCTCGTCGAGCAGCGGAATGCCGGTATCGGTCAGGCGTTCGGCGAACTGGCGCATGAACTCGTCGCGGCTGAGCGCGCGCGAGGCGCTGGGCTGGCTGTGCTCGGGGAATTCCTCCTCGAACCAGTCGCCCAGGCTGACATTGGGTTGCGAGTGTCGCGCCAGATCGAGCAGCGGCGATTTCACCGCTTCCAGATGCGCCCAGTCGCCGGTGATCAACACCATCGGCAGGCGGAAGCCGGCATCGTGGATGCGCACGCCCTCACTGAAGCGGCGGAACCCTAGCACCTGGTACAACGGCACCATGTTGGGCGAGGACACGATGAAGCACAGCTCGCCGCCGGCTTCGCGCCCGGCGGCGTAGGCGTGCTCGAACAACTGCGGCGCGACCAGGCTGCTGCGGTGGCGCGGATCGACCACCAGCCGCGCCAGCATCATCTGCTTTTCTTCGGCAACCGGGAACCGGCTGCACTGGTAGACCTCGCGCCAACTGCTGTCGTCTGGCAGCGCGGCCATCGGCGTGGCGCGGAAGGACGCCGCCAACTCGTCGCCGGCGTAGGCGGCGAACACCATCGAGACCTCGTCCTCGGGGTCGAGCAGCAGCTCGCGCTCGTGGTCGATGCCCGGCGGCGAGCGGTCGAGCTCGCGCGTGTACACCTGGTAGCGCAGGTGGCCGACGGCGGCCAGCTGCTCCGGCGTTTCCACGCGGCGGATCTCGTAGTCCATGACTGCCCTCCCCCGACGGCGATGCGGCGACTATAGCAACGCAGCGCCGCGGCCGCCGGGGCCAGCCGGCGTCGCGTTATTTCAGGCTGCGCTCGAACAGCTGGTAGATGCGCCGGTACTGGTCGTACCAGCTTTCCGGGTGCTGGTAGGCGTGGCGCTCCAGCGGGTAGCTGGCCAGCTCCCAGTGATCCTTCTTCAGCTCGATCAGGCGCTGCGCCAGGCGCACCGAATCCTGATAGAGCACGTTGTCGTCGATCATGCCGTGGCTGATCAGCAGATGGCCGCGCAGATTGTCGGCGTACTCGATCGGCGACGAGCGTTTGAAGGCCTCCGGGTCGATGTCCGGGGTGTTGAGGATGTTCGAGGTGTACTCGTGGTTGTAGCTGGTCCAATCGGTCACGGGACGCAGCGCGGCACCGGCATGGAACACCTCGGGTGCGCGGAACAGCGCCATGAAGGCCATGAAGCCGCCATAGCTGCCGCCGTAGATGCCGACACGGTCGCGATCGCCCTGTTGGGTGTCGACCAGCCAGTCGACGCCGTCGAGGTAGTCCTCCAGTTCGGGATGGCCCATCTGCCGGTAGATCGCCGTGCGCCAGTCGCGGCCGTAGCCTTCGGAGGCGCGGTAGTCGAGGTCGAGCACGATGTAGCCCTGCTGCACCAGCAAGTTGTGGAACATCTGCTCGCGGAAGTAGACCGGGAAGCCGGCGTGGACGTTCTGCAGGTAGCCGGCACCGTGCACGAACAAGGCGATCGGATAGCGCTTGCCGGCTTCGAGCTGCGCCGGGCGGTAGAGCTTGCCCCAGATCTCGCCGGCGCCATGTTTGGACGGCACGCGCACGTACTGCGGCGCGATCCACTGCCGCGCTTTGTAGTCGTCGCTGCGGGTATCGGTGAGACGGCGCGCGTCGCCGCCGCTCGCCGACATCACCGCCAGCTGCGGCGGCGTGTAGCTGGACGACCAGCGCAGCAGCAGCTGGCGGCCGTCGGGCGATTCGACGAAATCCTCGACGCGGTCGAGCGAACTCAACTCGCGCACGTCGCCCGCGCCGATGTCCTTGGCACAGACTTCGTAGTCGCCCGGCCACTGCCGGTTGCACAGGAAGTAGAAGCGCTGGCCATCGGCCGACAGCCGCGGCGATGAGGCCTCCCAGCGACCCGCGGTCAGTGCCTTGGGCTTGCCACCGGGGCTGAGCGTGTAGAGATGCGAGTAGCCGCTTTCCTCCGACAGCAGCCACAGCGTGCGGTCATCGCGCAGCCAGCCGAAGTCGTTGAAGTTCCAATTGATCCAGGCCGGATCCTGCAGGCGGTGCACCGACGTCAAGGCGCCCTTGTCGAAATCGACCACCGTCAGCCAGCGGTCCTTGTTGTCGACCGCGCGCAGTTGCACGGCGACGCGATCGCCGGCGGCGTTCCACTGCATCGCCATGACACGCGTGGCACGCGCGCCGCTGAGCGCGTCCTTGCCCGCGGCTTTGCGCAGCTCGGCCAGCGGGTCGCGGTCGATGCCGGGCAGCGCGTCCGTGCCCAACGTCACCACCTTGCCGCTGTCGAGATCGATCAGGCGCAGGCCCTGGCCCACCGGTGGATTGCGGCCAACGCGCACGCGCACATCCTCGACCTCTTCGTAACCGGATTCGGTGACGTATTTCGGCATCTTGCCAACGCGGCCGGCATCGACGGTCTTGGGCTCGGTGACCACCAGCAGCCAACGTCCCGAGGGCGACAGTGCGCTGGCGGCGATGCGCAGGTCATCGCCGAGATAGCTGGGCGCAGGTGCCCGGGTCGGATCGGCGCGGCGCAAGCGTTCGGCTTCGACACGTTGCGCTTCGCGTTGGGCTTTCTCGCGCTGCAGGGTGCTCGATAGTCGCAGCGTGTGCGCGGCAAGGGCGTCGGGCTTGCCCGGATCCGCGGGATCCTTCTCGGCACGCGGCAATGCCGCCGGCGTCGGCGCCAGGCCTGGCACGCCGCGATACCAGTCGCTGCCGTTCTGCCAGAGCAAGCTGGCGTCGTCGGCGGCGAACATCAGGTTGTCGGCGCCCGCGTTGCCGCGACTGATCTGCTGCAGCGCACCGCTGCGCAGATCGCGCAGGAAGACGTCGCCGTTGCGGACGAAGGCCATCTTGCTGCGCGCGCGATCGAACACCGGCGCAGCGGCATCGAGGCCGGCGAGCTGGCTGTCGTCGAGACGCGCCGATGCGGCATCGGACAGCGACAGCGAGTAGGTGTCGCGGATCACCTCGCCGCTGCGCTTGAGCGTGTAGTGCGCGGCCTGTCCGTCCCATCGCCACCAGGCCTGCTCGACCGGCGGGCCGATCCAGTCGGGGTGCGCCATCGCCTGGTCGAGGGAGATCGGCGTCGATTCAGCAGCGGCAAGACCGGCCAGCAGCAGGGCGGTCAAGGCAAGCGGGGCGTGGCGCATCAGCAGGCTCCAGGGCACAAAGTCGCCAAGGCTAGCAAAGGCCGCCGCGCGAGGTACGTGACGTGGCCGGCAATGCGGTCGTGCCGCGTCAGTGGTTTTGGCCCACAATGGCGCGTCCTTTCTGTTGCCGTCGCATGCTCGCCTTCGTTTACAAGTCGCTGCGCAAACCCGATGCCTACGTCTACCTGCGCGAGCGCGATGCGTTCTCCCTGATGCCGGCCGATGTCGCTGCCCCGCTGGGGCGGCTGCAGTTCGTGCTGGAACTGGAACTGCACGAAGGCCGGAAGCTGGCGCGCACCGATGCTGCGGTGGTACGGCGCAATCTCGCCGCACGCGGCTTCCATCTGCAGCTGCCGCCTGAGGTGCTTGATCCGCTGGTCGCCGGAGGCGTGGGTGAGAGCTGAGCCCCGGCGCGGCGTCGCCCTGTTCTGCCTGCTGCTGGCGCTGGCGCTGTCGGCCCTGCCGCTGTGGCGGCCGGAGCCGCTGGCATTGCTGGCCCTGCTGCCGGCACAGATCGCCTTCGCGCTGACCGTGGCGGGCTGGCGCGGGCAGCGGCGGGTGTTCGGATTCGCCCGCGGCAGCCGCGCCGACCTGCCACGGTTGCTGCTGCTGTGGGCGCTGGCTGCCGCCGGGCTCGCGGCCCTGGTCGCCTGGCCGCTGCTGGACCTGCTGGCCCGCCCGTCGCTGGCCGCCAGCCTGTCGCTCAGCGGTGCGCTGGGGTTGGCCTGGCTGATCCTCTGGCGCTATTGGCCGCTGTTGGCGGCGGTCGGTGTCGGCCAGGCCGGCTTGCAGGGTTGGCGCGATCTGAGTGCCGACAGCTTCGCCGGATGGGTGGCGGCCGGACTGCTGCTGGCCTTGCTGTCCGCCGGGCTGACGCTGGCCTGGCCGGGCCTGTTGCCGGAGCCACTGCGGTTGCCGCTGCTGCTGGGCCTGCCGGTGCTGGCGTTGTTGGCGCATGGGATCGGCCAGCGCCTGTTGCCGGAGATCGAACTGGCTGAAGCCGACATCGCCTTGCCGCTGGTGGTCGCCGCGGAAGCGCCTTCCCGCCCGGGATTGCTCGACGGCTGGCCGCAAACGCCGATTGAAGCGGTCGCGCCGCAGGACGCGCCCGCCATCGCTGCGCCAGTAATCGATACCGATGCACTCGACCGCGCCCTCTATCAGCACGCCCGCAACGGCCAGATCGAAGCCGCGCTGCAGGCGCTGTCCGCCGGCGCCAACGCCAAGGCCGAGCCCGCCGCCGACGACCGCGACCAGCGCAGCCTGCCGATGCTTGCCGCCCTGCTCGGCGATCTGCGCCTGCTGCGCGAACTGATCGCCCGCGGCGTCGAGCTCAATGCCGAACGCGCCGGCCTGACGCCGTTGCTGGCCGCCACCCGCGACAGCTGGCATGGCCGCCCGGAAGCGGTGATGACCCTGCTGGCCAACGGCGCCGACCCGGCGCAGGCCGACAGCGAGGGCAACACGCCGCTGCATCACGCCGGCCGCAGCACCGACCCGGCCGTCGCCGCGCTGTTGCTCGACGCTGGCGCCGCGATCGATATGCTCAACCAAGACGGCGTCAGCCCGCTCGGCATGGCCTGCGCGGCCGGAAACTGGCGGCTGGCGAAGTTCCTGATCGAGCGCGGCGCCAAAGCCGAGCCAGCCGGCGGGCAACCGGCGCTGCTGTTCGCCGCCGGGTTCGAGGACGATGCCGCCGGCGTGCAGCTGTTGCTGCGGCACAAGGGCAAGGTCGACAGTCGCGGCGCCCAGGGCCGTACCGCGCTGCTGCAAGCCTGCCAGGCGGGCAATGCCGATGTCGCGGCGGCTTTGCTGGTCGCCGGCGCCGCGGTCAACCTCGCCGACGAGGCGGGCATGACACCGCTGCTGGAAGCCGCGCGCAGCGCCCAGCCCGACGTGCTTGCGCAGTTGCTGCCGGCTGGCCCTGACCCCACCGCCTGCGACGCCCGCGGCCGCAACGCGCTGTGCCTGGCCTGCATCGCAGGCGCACCGCCGGCGCTGCTGGAATCCTTGCTGGCGCTGGGCGTCGATCCGCAGCAAGCCGACCAGGACGGTCGTTGTGCCATCGACCACGCCCTTGCGGCCGGCCGCTGGCCGCTGGTGGCGCTGCTCGACCCGCAGCACCCGCTGCCGGCCAGCCTGGTCGAATCCGGCGATGCGCCGATCGAGAAGGCGCCGCGGGCCTTGCTGCGCGAGGCGCTGGCCGCCGGTCGGCACGAATCCGCCGAAGCACTGGCCCGCCTCGGTGCCTGGCCGGAACCCGGCGAGCTGGCCCAACTGCTGCTGGAGTTCACGGGGCCGGATGATGCCGCCAGCTTCCTCTGGCTATTGCGCCATGGCGCCCAGCCGGACAGCCGGGCGGCCGGCGCCGACAGCGTCGCCTTCGCCCTGCTCGATCGCGGCGGTGCCGCCGAAATCGCGCTGCAATCCCTGCTGGATTCCGGCCACGGCTTCAACGGTCGTGGCGGTCTGTCGCGATTCCTCGCCGGCTGGCAGGCGCAGCCGGGCAGCGGCGACGGCCAGGCGCTGGCCATGTCCCTGCTGGCACGGGGTGCCGATCCGTTCGGCGGCGATATGGCGCCCCTGCTCGGCGCCCTGCGCCTGGGCTGGACCCGGCTGGCCGAAACCCTGCTGGCCGCCGGTGCCGCCCCCGATGTCCGTGACGGCCGCGGTCACACCGCCCTGCACCTCGCAGTGGCGCGTCACGACGAAGCGCAGTTGCGCCTGTTGATCCGCTACGGCGCCCGTACTGAACTGGCCGCGCCCGACGGCCAGACGCCCTTGGGCCTGGCCCGTGCCGAAGGCCGGCGCGAACTGGCGGCGTGGCTGGACTGGCGGCAGTGGACGCCGCCGGGTCGGCCGTTGCAGCCCGGCGACCTGCCGGCCGCCGCCAGCAGCGGCGATGTCGATGCGATGCGCCGCCTGCTGCGACTCGGCCTGCCCATCGATGCGGTCGATGCCCAGGGCTGCAGCGCCCTGCTGCGCGCGGCCGGCGGCGGCCATCCCGATGCCGTCGCCTCCCTGCTCGCGGCCGGCGCCAACCCCACCCTCGCCGCGCGCACCGGCGCCACGCCGCTGTCGGCGGCGATCAGCATGCAACACGGCACCATCGTGCATCAGCTGCTGCAGGCCGGTGCCGACCCCAACCAGGCGCTGCCGGGCGCGATCTCCCCACTGATGCTGGCGGCCGCGCTCGGCCTGCCGGACATCGTCGACCGCCTGCTCGCCGCCGGCGCCGACCCGCAGTCCGTGGACGAACAGGGCATGAGCGCCCTGCACGGTGCCGCCCTGCACGCCTTCGGCTCGCGAGATCGCCAGCGTGCACTGTCGCTGATCAACACCCTGCTGGCCGCCAAGGTCACGCCCGACGCGTCCAGCGCCATTGGCCAGACGCCGCTGCTGTTGCTGCTCGGCGCCCGCGCCGAAGCCGGCACCACCTGCGACGAGGAGGTGCTGCTGGCAGTGCTCGAACGCCTGCTCGGTCTTGGCGTCGACATCGACGCGCAGGATCACCGCGGCCTGTCGGCACTGCATCTGGCAGCCTTGCACGGCCTGTCGCGGGTGGTGCAGCGGCTGCTGCGCGCCGGCGCCGAACGCAACGCGCGCGATACGCTCGGCCGCACTCCCCACGATCTGGCGGTGCTGCGGGGCTTTGTCGACGTTGCCGCTGAGTTCGCGCCACCGCGCAGCGCCTCGCCTTCGCTGGCGCGCTTCCTGCGCGAACCGCCGGGGCCGAGCCCGCGCTGAAGCGCTAGCCCGCCTGCGAAGGCGGCGGCTCGTCGCCCGGCCGCGCATCGGCCTCGAACAGCTTGGCCAGATCGCGCAGCGCTTCCTTCGACGACGCGATCAGCGCCGCCTCGTCGTCGTAGACCAGGTGTTGCTCGCGCAGCAGCGCCTCGTCATGCGCGCGGAAGCGCGCCACCTTGTCAGCGGCCTCCTCGGCCGGCAGACCCAAGGCTTCGAGCACGTGCTGCCCGAGCACCAGGCTGGAGTGGAAGGTCTCGCGCACCACTTCGGCATCGAGATCCATCAGCTTGAAAGCGTGCTGACGATTGCGCGCACGGGCGTAGACCTTCAAATGCGGATACATGCGCTTGACCAGCCGCGCGGTGCGCACATTGGCATCGGGGTCGTCGGTCGTCAGCACGAACACCTCGGCGCGCTCGGCATGGGCGGCGCGCAGCAGGTCGGCACGGCCGGGATCGCCGAAGTAGATCTTGTTGCCGAAACGGCGCGAGAAATCGACCTGCTCGGCGCTGTTCTCCAGCGCCGTGAAGGGAATCTTCTGCGCCGTCAGCATGCGCCCGACGATCTGCC
>DASUOA010000151.1:0-2400 GCA_036276895.1 Arenimonas sp.
TCACCGCGGCTCGCGCGAACTAGCGATTACCGTGCTGCAACCACTTGCCCGCCATCCGCCGCACCGACGGGTCGGCGGATTCGTCCTGTGCCAATGCCGCGATGTCGCGCCAGGCCAGGGCGTGCGATTCGTCGCTGACGACGAAGCGTTCCTCGGCGCCGGCACGGACCACGAAGCGCGCGTCGTAATGCCAGTGCGCCGGCACGCCCTTGTGCTCGGGAATCCAGTGGCGGTCGAGGTCGAACAGCTCGCGCTCGATCGACAGCCCGTCCAGTCCGGATTCCTCCTCCGCCTCCTTCAGCGCGGCGACGGCGAGGTCGCGCTCGCCATCGCAATGGCCGCCCAGTTGCAGCCAGAGCCCAAGCTTGCGGTGGTGGGTCAGCAGCGTGCGCGTGCCGCTGCGATCGACCAGCCAGGCCGAGGCGGTGAAGTGCCCGGCGAGGCGCTCGCGGCGGAACGGGTCCAGCGGGTCGCGCAGCAGTTCCGCGAAGTGCGCGACCAGCGCCGAGTCCTCCGGCCAACGGGCCAGATAGCGCGCGAACAGCACGTCGGCGGCAGGAGAAAACGGGATGTCCCGGGTGGCGTCCACGCATGGCTTCCGGATTGGGCCGGGCCGGTCCCGTTCAGCCACTGATGGCGCTTGTGCGGGTTCCGGCTGCCGGGTAAGGTCGGCGGGTTCATCGTTACGGAACCGCCATCGAGCGGTCCGCACCATTATCGCTTTGGGGAGAAGGCAATGCTTTTTTGGCGCGTCAAGCCGCTCGACAAGATTCTTGAAACTGCCGGAAAGAAGTCGCTGACGCGACAACTGGGTGCCTTCCAGCTCACGATGCTCGGCATCGGCGCGGTTATCGGCACCGGCATCTTCGTGCTCACCGCCGAAGCCGGACAGAAGGCCGGCCCGGCCATGATGATCGCCTTCATCATCGCCGCCGTCGTCTGCGCGCTCGCGGCGCTGGCCTATGCGGAACTCGCATCGATGGTGCCGGTTTCCGGTTCCGCCTACACCTATACCTACGGCGTGCTCGGCGAAGGCCTGGCGTGGATCGTCGGTTGGGCGCTGGTGCTGGAATACGCGGTGGCCGCCGGCGCGGTGTCGGTGGGCTGGTCGGGTTACATGAACGGCCTGCTGATGCACACCAACCTCTTCGGCCTGGTCGAACCCGGCGCGCTGGCGTTGCCCGAGTCGCTGCGTAGCGGCCCGTACGCGGGTGGCACGTTCAACCTGCTGGCCTGCCTCGTCGCGCTGGCCGTGACGTGGCTGCTGGTGCTGGGCACCGGCAAGTCGGCCAAGGTCAACGCGGTGCTGGTGCTGATCAAGGTGGCCGCGCTGACCGCGTTCATCGCGATCTCGCTGCCGGCGGTGCAGAGCCCGAACTTCGAACCGTTCTTCCCCTCCGGCTGGGGCAGCCCGATGGGCGGCATCGGTGTGCTGGGCGCCGCGGCGTCGATCTTCTTCGCCTACGTGGGCTTCGACGCGGTCTCCACCGCCGCCGAGGAAACCAAGAATCCGAACCGCAACATCCCGATCGGCCTTATCGCCTCGCTCGGCATCTGCACCATCTTCTACTTCCTCGTCGGCTACGGCGCGGTCGGTTCGGTCGGCGCGCAGCCGATGATCGGCCCGGGTGGCGCAGTGATCGATCCTGGTTCGCCGGAGATGGCCGCGGCGTGCGCGGGTTCCGAGGCGCTGGTCTGCAGCCGCGAGCCGCTGGCCCACGTCATGCGCCTGCTTGGCTTCCACAGCGTCGGCAACATGATCGGCCTGGCTGCGGCGCTGGCGCTGCCGTCGGTGATCCTGATGATGATCTACGGGCAGACCCGCATCTTCTTCACCATGTCGCGCGACGGCTTGCTGCCGGAAGTGCTGTCGCGGGTGCACCCGCGCTACCACACGCCGCACATCGTGACGATGATCACCGGCGTGTTCGTGGCGATGTTCGCGGCGATGTTCCCGGTCGGCATCCTCGCGGACATCTCCAACTCGGGCACGCTGTTCGCCTTCATCATGGTGGCGATCGGCGTGATGATCCTGCGCAAGCAGCAGCCGAACCGGCACCGTCCGTTCCGGACGCCGATGGTGTGGCTGGTGTGCCCGCTGGCCGTCGCCGGCTGCCTGCTGCTGTTCTTCAACCTGTCGCTGTACACGATCAGCCTGTTCTTCGCCTGGGCGGTCATCGGCCTGGTCGTCTACTGGTTCTACGGCTATCGCAACAGCGACCTCGGCCGTGGCCTCAGGGAACCGGAAGGCGGCGTCGTTCCGGAGCCGGAACCGCCGTTCCACGAGGGCCCGCAGGCCTGACGAACGGGGATCGCTGTCAATGGAAACGGCGCGGGAAACCGCGCCGTTTTCGTTTGCTGGGCAACCGGCGGACTGCACGCGCCCGGGTCATCCGGTTG
>DASUOA010000152.1:0-2097 GCA_036276895.1 Arenimonas sp.
GAGGCCATGGCCTTGCGCACCGCAGCCGAGTCGCTGGCCTCGGCCAAAAACTCGGCGGCCGCGTCGCGGATCATTCGCTGGTCGTCGGTCAGCGCAAGGTTCATGGCGCTTCGTCACCCCGGCGAAAGCCGGGGTCCAGTGTCTTGTCTCGCGCCCAAAGACGCTGGATGCCGGCTTTCGCCGGCATGACGGCTTTATGTTCCATACACCTTCTGCGCCTTGGGCGACTCGGCGAGCAGTGCGTTGACCGCCTCGGTCAATTCGGCCGGCGCCCAGCGCGCCTTCTTGTCCCTGACCGGGCCGGTCTTCCAGCCGGCGGCGATGGAAAGCTTGCCGCCTTCGACCTCGAACACCTTGCCGGTCACACCGGCCGACAGCGGGCTGCACAGCCAGGCCACCAGCGGCGCGACGTTCTCGGGCGCGTAGTGATCGAAGGCTTGGCCTTCGGGCTTCTTCATCATGTCGGCGAAGACTTTCTCCGTCATGCCGGTGCGCGCCGCGGGCGCGAGCGCATTGGCGGTGATGCCGTAGCGCGCCAGCTCGGCGGCTTGCACGAGTGTGAGCGACGCGATGCCGCCCTTGGCGGCGGCGTAGTTGGTCTGGCCGACCGAGCCCTGCAGGCCGGCGCCGGAGCTGGTGTTGACGATGCGCGCGTCGACCTTCTGCCCGGCCTTGACCTGGTCGCGCCAGCGCTTGACCAGCACGTTGCTCAGGCAGAAGTGGCCCTTGAGATGCACGCGGATGACCTCGTCCCAGTCCTGCTCGGACATGCTGGCGAACATGCGGTCGCGCAGGATGCCGGCGTTGTTGACCACGCCGTGCACGTCGCCGAACTTGTCCACGGCCGCTTTAACGATCGCTTCCGCGCCGGCCATGCTGGTGATGTCGTCGCTGTTGGCGAGCGCCTGCGCGCCGATGCCCTTCGCGACCGCTGCGGCGGCATCGGCACGCACGTCGTTGATCAGAACATTGGCGCCCTCGGCAGCAAGGGCTTCGACATGGGCCTTGCCCAGGCCGCCGCCGGCGCCGGTGACGATGATGGTCCTCTTGTCGCAGATACCCATGCCTTTCCTTTTCGGTTGTCACCCGGCGAAAGCCGGGGTCCAGCGCCTTTCAAGACACTGGATTCCGGCTTTCGCCGGAATGACGACTAACTGAGCCTTTCGATAATCGTCACGTTGGCCACCCCGCCGCCCTCGCACATGGTCTGCAGGCCGTAGCGCTTCCTGGTCCGCTCCAGCTCGTGCAGCAGCGTGGTCATCAGCTTGGCGCCGGTGGCGCCGAGCGGATGCGACAGCGCGATGGCGCCGCCGTTGACGTTGGTCTTTTCGTGCGGATAGCCGGTTTCCTTGAGCCAGGCCAGCGGCACCGGCGCGAAGGCCTCGTTGATCTCGACCAGGTCGATGTCCGCGAGCTTCATGCCGGACTTCTTCAGCGCGTTGCGCGTGGCGGGGATCGGCGCCGACAGCATCATGATCGGATCGTCCGAGTAGACGCTCATGTGGTGGATGCGCGCGCGCGGCTTCAGCCCGTATTGCTTCAGCGCCTTCTCCGAGACGATCAGCATCGCCGCGGCGGCGTCGCCGGTCTGGCTCGACACGCCGGCGGTGATGGTGCCGCCGGGCGCCAGCGGCTCGAGCTTGGCCATCTGTTCGAGCGAGGTGTCGCGCACGGTCTCGTCGACCCTCAGGCCTTCGGTCTCCAGGATCTCGCGGTCGAAGCGGCCCTCTTTCTGCGCCTGGCGTGCGCGCCGGTGCGACTCCAGCGCGAACACTTCCATTTCCTCGCGCGAGATCTTCCACTTGTCGGCAATCATCTGCGCGCCGGTGAACTGCGACACCGGCTGGTCGCCGAAGCGCGCGACCCAGCCCTTCGATCCGGAGAACGGATCATTGAAGCCGAGCGGCTTGGCACAGACCATCGCCGAGCTGATCGGGATCTGCGTCATCGTCTGCACACCGCCGGCGATGACGACGTCCTGCGTGCCCGACATCACCGCCTGCGCGGCGAAGTGAACGGCCTGCTGGCTCGATCCGCACTGCCTATCGATGGTCACGCCGGGAACGTGCAACGGCAGGCCCGCGGCGAGCCACGAGG
>DASUOA010000153.1:0-4522 GCA_036276895.1 Arenimonas sp.
CCAGACCTGCGGGCTCGACGGCGGCAGGTCGCAGTACCAGTCGTAGAAGCTGAGGCAGGCGCCGCCGAGCAGGGAGAGGTAACGCGCACCGGCGGCGTAGCTGACCATCGACATCGCCGGGATCGGCGAGAAGCCGATCACGCGATCGGGACCGTACTGCTTGACCGTGTAGAGGTTTGACGCGGCGATCAGTTCGTTGGCTTCGTCCCAGGCGACGCGCACGAAACCGCCCATGCCGCGCTTGGACTTGTAACTCTGCGCCTTGGCTTTGTCTTCGACGATGCTCGCCCACGCGTCGACCGGCGGCTTGGTCTTACGCGCCTCGCGCCAAAGCTTGAGCAAGGCGCTGCGCATCAGCGGGTACTTCACCCGGTTGGCGCTGTACAGGTACCAGCTGTAGCTGGCACCGCGCGGGCAGCCGCGCGGCTCGTGGTTGGGCAGGTCCGGGCGCGTGCGCGGATAGTCGGTCTGCTGGGTTTCCCAGGTGACCAGGCCGTTCTTGACGTAGACCTTCCAGCTGCAGGAGCCGGTGCAGTTCACGCCGTGCGTCGAGCGCACGATCTTGTCGTATTGCAGCGCTGCCGGTAGCCGTCCTCCCAGCTGCGATCCTGCTGCTTGGTGGCGCCATGGCCGTCGGAGAAGGTCTCGTCGGCGGGCTTGAGGAAATTGAGGCGGTCGAGGAAATAACTCATGGGTCGCTCCGATCAATGCGCGTCAGTAGCAGGTGATGCCCGTTGCGGGTTCAGCACGGCGCCTCGGCGCCGCGGCGGAAGTACCACCACCAGGTGATGGCGACACAGGTGACATAGAAGGCGATAAAGCCGTACAGCGCGGCCTCGGGGCCTCCGGTCAGGGCGATCGAGCTGCCGTAGCTCTTGGGCACGAAGAAACCGCCGTAGGCGCCGATCGCCGAGGAGAAGCCGATGACCGCCGCCGACTCGATGCCGGCCTGGCGCGCCGCCGCGGTGCGCGCTTCGATCGGCTTGCCGGCTGCGGCCTGCTCATGCTGGTTGCGGAAAATGATCGGAATCATGCGGAAGGTGCTGGCATTGCCGATGCCGGTCAGGATGAACAGCAACATGAACAACGCCAGGAATCCGAAGAAGTGGCCACCCGACCCGCCGCTGGGCAGGAAGTAGAGGACACCGAACACCGCCGCCACCATCAGCACGAAGCACCAGAAGGTGAGGAAAGCGCCACCGAGCTTGTCGCTCATCCAGCCACCGATCGGCCGCGCGATGGCACCGACCAGCGGACCGAGGAAGGCGTAGCTCAGTGCGTTGACCTCGGGGAACTGGGTCTTGATCAGCATCGGGAAGCCGGCCGAGAAGCCGATGAAGCTGCCGAAGGTGCCGATGTACAGCCAGCACATCAGCCAGTTGTGCTTGCGCCGGAAGATCACCGACTGCTCGGCGAAGGACGAGCGCGCGGCGGCGAGATCGTCCATACCGAACCAGGCGGCGAAGGTGCAGACGATCAGGAACGGCAGCCAGACGAAGCCGGCGTTCTGCAGGTACAGCGTCTGTCCATCGGCCGTGGTCTGCGGGCCGCCGGCGATGGCACCGAACACACCCATGGAGATCACCAGCGGGATCACGAACTGCGTCACCGACACGCCGAGGTTGCCCAGGCCCGCGTTCATGCCCAGCGCATAGCCCTGCTTGGCCTTCGGGAAGAAGAAGCTGATGTTGGACATGCTTGACGCGAAGTTGCCGCCGCCGAAACCGGCGAGGAAGGCGATTGCGACGAAGTGCCAGTAGGGCGTGTTGACGTCCTGCACGGCGATGCCGAGCCACACTGCAGGAATCATCAGCGAGGCAGTGGAGATCGCGGTGAAGCGTCGGCCACCGAAGATCGGGATCATGAAGCTGTAGAAGATGCGCAGGGTCGCACCCGAGAGGCCGGGCAACGCCGCCAGCCAGAACAGCTGATCGGTGGTGAAGGTGAAGCCGACCTTGGGCAGGCTAACCGTCACCGCCGAGAACATCATCCACACCGCGAAGGCCAGCAGCAGTGCCGGAATGGAAATCGCGAGGTTGCGGTTGGCCACTGCGCCGCCACCTGAGCTCCAGAAGGCCGGATCCTCCGGCCGCCAGTCGAGGATCTCGCCCTTGCCGCTGGTGGCGGGTCCCTCCCGCGTGGTCTTGGTTGCCGCACTCATGAGCTTGCTCCGCTGGGAGTCATGGGATGAGCGCATGGTGAGTCGCCCATCCTACGCCGACATTGACCTGCATCAACCCTGCCCCGGCGCCGGCCGCAAACCGGGAGCGGATTTGATCTGACGCAAGTTCAGCGCTTCCACTCCAGTTGCAACCACAGCTTCTGCGTGTCGCGGGCAAAGCCTCTGCTCTGGTAATCGGCGAGCTTGATCACGCCGGTCAGGCCCTTGGTGATCGGGAAAGCGAGCTGCGCATTCCATTCCTGGCCGTAGTCGGCGCTGCCGTGGTCGGCGCTGTAGTCGTGGAAGGCCAGCAGCCAGTTGGCCTTGGCCGCCCAGCCGGACTTGGCCAGCGGGCCACCGACGCTGACATAGACATCATCGAGGCCATTGACCGGCGTGCTCAGGAACTTGTCAGCCCAGCCATTGAAGGCGTGGCCGGTCGCGAACGGCGTCTGGAAGCCGTAGCTGCCATCACCACCGAGGCGCTCGAAGCCGAGCTTGCCGGTGTAGCCCTTCCACACCAGTCCGCCTTCGGCGAGCAGGTACTCGGCATCGATGTTGCCGGCGCCATCGGCGTAGTCGTCCTGTTGCGCGAACTCGAGCGTGCCGAGCCAGCCGAGCGCGTCGCTCACGCTGCCCTTGGCGGCATAGCGCAGGCCGAGATTGCGATGCGAGCTCAGCGGAAGGGTCTGGTTGTCGATGAAGTGCGCGTAGCCGGTCAGCGTGCCCGGACCGGCCTTGATGCTGGCGCTGAGCAGGTGCGTGTCGAGATCCCAGCGCGCGAGGTTGCGGTTGGGATGGTCGTTGCCGAAGATGCGCTGCACGCGATCGAGGTAGCTGTAGCGCAGGGTCAGGCCGTTGCCGAAGACGCGTTGGGCGTCGATGGCATCGAAGGTCTGCTCGTTCTGGCGCCAGCCGACGGCGCCGAAGAAGCGCTGGTTATCGACGTTCAGGCGCTGCCGGCCGAAGGTCGCGCGGGTGTTGGCATCGGGCTGGTAGTTGACGTAAAGCTGGTTGAGTTCGACGTTGTCCGGGTCGGCGATCACCGGGTAACTGGTGTGGCCGTTGCGGGTCGAGTTGAAGCTGTCGCCGAGCGAGCCGGTGCCTTCGATCTCGGCGAACACGCTCCAGCCCGAACGCACCGGGCTACGCCAGCCGAGGCGGGCGCGCAGGGTGGTGGCATCGGCGTCGCGGGCGAAGGCGTCGTCATCGACGGCCTCATGGCGCAGGCGAAGATCAACGGTGAAGCCGTGCGCCGGTGCGGCCGGCGCGGTCTGGGCCTGGGCGAGTGCCGGCAGGGCCAGCAGCAGGGCAAGGGCGAGCGGGGATTTCATGACGCGACTCCTGTCGATTGACTGGTGGCGAGGCTAGGCCTGAGGCGCCGTAGTCGCGCTGATTTGCGTCAACTTCGACGCTTGGCACCGCGCTCGCGGATGCTGTCGCGGACGTCGACTTCGAAGTCGAGGCGGAGGTCGTCGGCCAAGGCCAGTGACAGGGCGTCGCGGCGTGGCAGGGTTTGTGCGTAGGCACGCAGCTCGGCATCGGGCAGTTGCAGGCGCCAGTGGCTGCTTTCACTGGCCAGCCCCAGCGAGGGGGCGAGTTGCACCTGCACGTCGAGCAGTGGTTTGCGTTGGGCATGTAGCGCAAGTGCGAGTGTGCCGCCCGCCAGGAGGTCGGCGAGTTCGCGCTCGTCGATGCGCAGGCGCAGGTTGGTGTTCTGGATCTGCAGTTTCATGGGCGGGTGGCCTTCTGCCAGTCCTGCGGGGTGTTGCAGTTGCCGAGGCGCGCTGCTTCGTCGTGGCGGATCGGCGCGGTGTGGAGCTCGATGCGTTGTTGCAGGGCACGGAAGGAGCGTTCGCGGCCATCGCTGGCGGCGGTGCGGCGCAGCGCATCGCGGGTTTCGTCGTCGAGGCGCAGGCGCATCGGCAGCGGGATGTCGTCGAATCGGACGCAGGCGGCTTCGGGGGCTTTGATGAGTCTGCGCAGCAGCGTGGCGTCGAGTTTGGGCATGTCGACGGGGACGACCAGTACGTGGCCGTCGTCGAGGGTGTCGGCGACGCTGAGCAGTCCGACGACGGGGCCGGCGTCGGGGCGCTGGTCGGGGATGCCGGTGTAGTCGGGGCGGTCGCCGCTGATGCGGATGCGGGCGATGCCGGCTTCGCGCAGCAGGTCGATCATGTGTTCGATGAGGGGTCGGCCTTGCCAGTCGAGCAGGGCTTTGTCGCGGCCCATGCGGGATGAGCGGCCGCCGGCGAGGACGATGCCTGTGGTTGTGGCGCTCATGGTTTCGCTGAGCGGCCGCGGCGGGGGCTCGTGTGGCGCGACACGCCGTGAATCCATCCATGGAGGCTTGACGGCAGC
>DASUOA010000154.1:0-4035 GCA_036276895.1 Arenimonas sp.
CAAGCATCGGCTGCTGACCGGCAGCGACGCGGTGATCGCGCTGCCCGGCGGCTGCGGCACGTTGGAGGAACTGTTCGAAGCGATGACGCTCAAGCGACTCGGGATCTATTTCAATCCGATCCTGCTGCTTAATACCGACGGCTTCTATGCGCCGCTGCAGGTGTTCATGCAGCAGGTGATCGACCAGCGCTTCATGAACCGCGAGCACCTTCGCATGTGGCAGCTGGTCGATCGTGTCGAGGACGTGCTGCCGGCGATTCGCGCCACGCCGCGCTGGCACGAGAATGCGCGCGACTACGCGGTAGTGCGCTGAGTCGAGCGCAAACCTCAGGCGTGGTCGTCGTGCGCCTCGTCCGGCGCCTCGACTCCGAATGCAGCGGACTCGTCCTCGCCATCCATGCGCGTGGTGGTGACCGGCCCGGCCGGTGGCATGCGCTTGCCCTTGGGTAGCGGCAGCAACGCCGAGGCGGCGTCGGCCGCCAGCACCAGCTCGCTGCGGCGCTCGTCGGGAATGTCCTGCCAATGGCAGCCGCGGATGGCGCCTTCCAGCGCGTAGAGCAGGTTGAGGCTGGGCTTGAAGCCGGCGCGCTTGACCCGGATGAAGGCATCGAGTGCGCCCACGGCCTCGAGGTCCTCCTGGGTGCGAATACCGGTCTGGCGCAGCCACGCCGCCGACTTCGGGCCGATGTTGCGCAACTTGGCAGTCGTGCTCATCGCAGCGACTCCTGATAGGCGCGGGCGATCGCTTCCAGCCCTGCCTGATCCTCGGCATCGAAACGCGCGAGCTGCGGGCTGTCGATATCGAGCACGCCGACCAGGGTGTCACCGACGATCAGCGGGACGACAAGTTCGGAGCGCGACGCCGAATCGCAGGCGATGTGGCCGGGAAAGGCGTCGACGTCGTCGATGCGTTGCGTTTGCCGGGTGCGTGCCGCGGCACCGCAGACGCCCTTGTCGAGCGGGATCCGCACACAGGCCGGCAGACCCTGGAAGGGGCCCACCACCAGCTCGCGGCCATCGAAGAAGTAGAAGCCGACCCAGTTGAGATCGGGCAGGGCGTGGTAGACGAGGGCTGCGAGATTGGCGGCGTTGGCGATGCGGTCGCGCTCGCCGGACAGCAGTGCCTCGGCTTGGGCCTGCAGCTGCGCGTACTGCTCGGCCTTGCTGCCGTTGAGTTGACGGGTCTGGAACATGGCCCGAGTGTAGCAGCGCCGATGCGGCGCTCGCGACGCGGCGGCAGACGGATAATGCATCGATGCATCGATGCATCGATGCGTCGGTTGCGACCGGCACGCATCGCCAAAGGAGACAGGCATGCCAGGCAGTGTGTTCATCACCGGAACCGATACCGGTGTCGGCAAGACCTTCGCCAGCTGCGCGCTGCTGCATGCGCTGCGCGCGCGCGGCCTGCGCGCGGTCGGCATGAAGCCGGTGGCCAGCGGCTGTGAGCGAATCGACGACGACTGGCGCAACGCCGACGCGCTGGCGCTGCAGGCGGCGAGCGATCCGCGCCCGGCGTATGCGCTGGTCAACCCGTTCGCGTTGCCGGAGCCGACGGCGCCGCAGATCGCGGCGACACAGGCCGGTGTCGAGGTCTGCCTCGAACCGATGCTGGCGGCCTACCAATTGCTGCAACAGCAGGCCGATGCGGTGGTGGTCGAAGGCGTTGGTGGCTGGTTGGCACCGATGGCCGATGGTCTGGAGCAGGCCGACCTGGTGCGCGCGTTGCGCCTGCCGGTGTTGCTGGTGGTGGGCTTGAAGCTTGGCTGCCTCAACCACGCGCGGTTGACCGCACGCGCGGTGCTCGCCGACGGTTTGTCCTTGCGCGGCTGGATCGCCTCCGATGTCGACCCGGCGCTGGCCCATGCCGAGGACTACTTCGGTCTGTTGCAGGCGGCGCTGCCGATGCCCTGCATCGGGCGTCTACCGCACCGTCCGGACGGCGACGCGGCCGCGCTGGCTGGAACGCTGCGTTTCGCCTAACAGACGCGGCGGCCGGGACTTCCGGCACGTGCCGGAGCACCCCGCGGGACTACACTGCGCGGTACATTATTGGGCCCCCGGCCCGGACTCAGGACGAGCGCATGGCGATTCGCAAGAGCTGGTACGCGGCAGGCGGTGTCCTGCTGTTGGTGGTCATGACGACGCTGTGGCAACGCGGTGGTGTGTCCATCGCGGTTGCGCAAGGCGGCCCGCCTGGCGCGATGGCGTTGCCGGTGGAAGCGGTCACGGTGCAGCCGCAGCCGCTGGCAGCGGCGCTGACCACGGTCGGCAGCCTGCGTGCCGACGAGTCGGTGGTGATCCGACCCGAGATCAGCGGCCTTCTGGCGCGGATCGGATTCACCGAGGGCGCACCGGTCAAGCGCGGCAGCCTGTTGTTCGAGCTCGACCCGTCGGTGCTGGCGGCGGCACTACGCGAAGCCGAGGTCTATCTCGAAATCGCCCGCATCGCTGACCACCGGGGCGGCGAGCTGGGCAGCAAGCAGCTGATCTCGCAATCCGACCGCGATCGCCTGCGTGCTGAAATGGAAGTGGCCAAGGCCCGCGTCGCCTCGGCGCGCGCGCAACTGGCCAAGACCCGGCTGCTGGCGCCGTTCGACGGCGTAGTTGGTCTGCGTGAAGTCAGTGTCGGCGAGGTGCTGAGCCCGGGCCAAGCCTTGGTGCAGTTGTCGCGGTTGGACCCGATCGAGATCGAATTCAGCCTCCCGGAGAGCGCGCTGGGCGGTGTGGCCGTCGGCATGCCGGTATCGCTGCAGGTCGACCTGTGGCCGGGCGAATCCTTCGCCGGTCGCATCCATGCTATTGAGCCTGCGGTCGATGTGAGCTCGCGCAGTACGCGGCTGCGCGCAACTGTCGACAATCCCGGACATCGGCTGCGCCCCGGCCTGTTCGCGCGGGTGCAGGTCGGTGCCGGCGATGCCAAGGCGCTGCTGGTGCCAGAGCAGGCGCTGCTGCAGGAAGGCGAGACCCGCTTCGTGTATCGCGTCATCGACGGCAAAGCGGCGCGCACCGTGGTGCGCACCGGGCAGCGCGTGCCCGGCCAGGTCGAGATCGTCGAGGGTGTCAAAGCCGGCGATGTCGTGATCACCGCCGGCCAGGGCAAACCGATGATGCACGACGGCCTGCCGGTCACCGTGCTGCCGCCCGCCGATGCGGCGGCCGACGGCGGCGCCGGCTGAGCGGGGCGCGCGCATGACGCTGTCCGATATCGCCATCCGTCGCCCGGTCTTCGCGACGGTCCTCAACCTGGTGCTGTTGCTGGTCGGTCTGATCGCCT
Source organism: Arenimonas sp. (assembly GCA_036276895.1). Taxonomy (GTDB): domain Bacteria; phylum Pseudomonadota; class Gammaproteobacteria; order Xanthomonadales; family Xanthomonadaceae; genus Arenimonas. Next base: position 3,278 of record DASUOA010000154.1, read on the forward strand.
ACGACCGCCTCGCGGTGCGTCTGATCCCCAACGTCGATACACCGGTGGTCACCGTCAATACCAGTTATCCCGGTGCCAATGCGCGGGTGATCGAGTCGCAGGTGACGCAGCCGATCGAGGATGCGCTATCGGGCGTCGAAGGCATCGACTTCATCTCCTCGGTCAGCCGCGAGCAGTCGAGCCAGGTGACCGTTCGTTTCCGACTCGATCGCGACCCCGACGCCGCGGCGTCGGACGTGCGCGATCGCATCGGCCAGGCGCGGCAGTTCCTGCCCGACGAGGTCGACGAGCCGATCGTGCAGAAGCAGGAAGCCGACGCGCAGCCGATCATCTGGTTGGCGTTCTCCTCCGACCGCCACGACAACACCGAGATCGCCGACATCGCCGACCGGCTGGTCAAGGATCGGGTGCAGACCATCCCCGGCGTGGCGCAGGCGCAGGTGTTCGCGGTGCGCTACGCCATGCGCATCTGGTTGCAGCCGCAGCGCCTCGCCGGGTTCGCGTTGACGCCGGCCGATGTCGAAGCGGCGCTGCGCGCGCAGAACGTCGAGATTCCCGCCGGCCGCGTCGAGGGCAGCGAGCGCGAGTTCACCGTGTTGTCGGAGACCGATCTGCGCACGCCCGAGCAGTTCAACGACCTCAACATCAAGGAAGCCAACGGCTACCTTGTGCGGCTCTCCGATGTCGGCAACGCCGAGTTGGGCGCGTTCGACGAGCGCCTGATCGTCCGCTTCAACTCCGAGCCGGCGATTGCGCTC
>DASUOA010000155.1:0-5212 GCA_036276895.1 Arenimonas sp.
TGGCGCGCGCGGCATTCTCATGGCGACAGCTGCCGTGGCTGGTCGGTATCGGCATCATCAATTCGGCGCTGCCGTTCTTGCTGTTCGCCTGGGCCGCCGAGCGCGCGCCGGCCGGCATCGGCGCCATCACCAACAGCCTGACCGTGCTGTTCACCGCGCTGGTCGCCTTCGTGCTGTACGGCGAGCGTATCGGTCGTGTCCGCTCCCTGGCCTTGCTGATCGGCTTCATCGGCGTGGTGGTGCTGGCCGCCGGCCGCACCGCCGGCGCCAGCGTCACCGAAGCGGCGATCGCCGGCAGCGTCGCGGCACTGTGTTACGGCTTCGGCGCCAACCTGGTGCGGCGCAAGCTGGCCGGCCTGCCGCCGGTGGCGCTGGGGGCCGCCACGCTGGGCCCGTCGGCGCTGCTGCTGTTGCCGTTCGCGTGGTCGGCGTGGCCGGCGGCTCCGATCTCGCTGCAGGCCTGGCTGAGCGCCGCGGCACTGGGACTGGTCTGCACCGGGCTTGCCTACGCCTTCTATTTTCGCCTGCTGCGTCGCATCGGCGCGCCGCGCGCGGTGACCGTGACCTATCTCATCCCGTTGTTCGGTGTCGGCTGGTCGTGGCTGCTGCTGGGCGAAGCGCCAACCTGGAACATGTGGGGGGCTGGCGTTTTGATTTTGGTGGGAGTTGCCGTGAGTCAGCGCGCAAGCGCGCGCTGAGTGCCCTGTTCGTCCGGGCGGGCGGCTCGCGCTCGGTGCTGGAGCCGGAGCGAACGGGTGGCTCGCCGCTCTGGCGAGCGTCACTCACAGAACGACTCGAGGCCTGCACCTTTCAGCGCGGCACGGACTTCCTGGAAATTCGAGATCGCTTCGTGGATCGGTCGCTGGACATTCTTCTTGGTTGCCGGGGCCAGCGGATGTTCGTTGACGCCAAGGAAATCGGTGAGACGCCCGCGTTCGGTGACTGGATCAGCCAGGAGCGATTCGTAGCCGAGTTCGAGTGAGCGATGCATCGAGAACAGGCGCCGGAACCGCGCGCGACGCTGCTGTTGCCGCTCGATATCGGACAGCAGCGCATCGATGTCGATGCGGATCGGTGGAATATCCAGGTCGCGGTCGGTAGCCCTGAGCATGGTGACGCCGGTGACCTTCTCGACAATCGCATGCGACAGGTGACGGGCCAGCAGGTTCTCCCTCCAGAGAAAAATGATCTTGATGTCGGTGTCGCAGTGGATCGCATCGAGCAGCGATGCATGTTCCTCCAGCAGCATTTCGTCGTACTTGAACTTGAAGCCGACCACTTCGCGGGCCCGGGCGTCCAGGACGAACTTGTAAAGAAAGTGCACCGGAGTCCGTGTGCGAATCTCGAGCAGCTGCTCCCTCACAGCCGGATCCTGATCGACCAGTGCCTGGTAGCGGCCGGTCAGGCCATTGATCACGCCCTTGCCGAATACCTCGCCGTAAGAAAGGATTTGCGGGTGCGATCGCAACAGCGTGACCAACATGGTGCTGCCGCATCGTGGAGGGCAAGCGATCAGGTAGGCGTTGTCGCGCAGGTATCGCGGACCTGGTCGCGACTCCGTTCCGGAATCGGGTGCGTTCTCCGGGCCCATCGCCGCTGCTCCATGGATCGACCTGTCGGCGTCACCGTAAGGTCCATGCCCGTTCATGCTTCCAGCCCCGCCTAGTCGACGATCGAGGGCCGCCACGATAATCCCTCGCACCTGCCCGCACAATTGCGCAGGCAAGTCAGCGCGCCGTACTTTTGAATTCAGGCCCGCACGTCGACCAGCTGTCCGAGTGCACCGGCAGGAACCGGCGCAGGCAAGGCCTGCAGCAGGGCGGCGGCGGCACTGGCCTGGATCTCCATGGCCTTCTTCAGCACGGCGATGTCGATCTGCTGCGCAGTCTGCGTCTGCGCCATGGTGACCGATGCGTTGATGATGGAGGCGGAGAGCGAGTCCACGGAAATCCCCGGGCGGTTTGCGTCACCCCGTTAGCGGCCGCACGCGCTCCGACTTGAGTACGGCGTGCTCAGCGGCTGGCGTCGATCAGGCTGGCGCGCTCGTACACCGCGACCTCGCCACTCTTGGCCAACAGCCACAGGCGCTGCTCGGCATCGAAAGCGAGCAGGTCGATGGCATCGGTGAACAGACCTTGGCGACTGGTGACGATGCGGGCGCGCTCGCCATCGTGGTAGCTCAGGCCCTCGGTGGTGCTGCCATGCGTCAACCACGGATGGCCCGCGGCGTCGATGACGATATTGGTGATCAAACCACGTTTGCGCAGCGCATCGTCATCGAGTGCGCTGATGCCTTCCGGACCCAGTCGCCACAGCTTGCCGTTGTCGCCGATCCAGCGCAGGCCGGCACCGGAGGCCAGTGCGAACACGCTGAGCGTGGGACCGTTGGGATCGAGCGGATGCCAGCGGCCGTCCTGCCAGCGCTGCAGGGCCGGGCCGGCATGGCGCTTCTCCTTGAACAACCATGAAGGGCTGCTGCCGACCCACAGCAGGCCCTCGCCGTCAGCCAGCATCGCCTGTGGCCGGTTGTGGAGGCTGTAGCCGGCTTCCTCAGCGTGCCGCCGCCAGCCCTGGCCATCAAACTGCCAGATCCCGGATTGGCCGGTGGCGATCCAGACGTGGCCCTGCCCATCAAACTGCACAAGGCTGCCGGGCGACTCCGGTGGCAGCGGATCAGGAAGCGGCAGGGTCTCGCTGTGCCAGCCGCCCCCCGACAGCGGCTGGTGCAGGCGCACGGTCCAGTACGCGCCCATGGTGCTGCCGTTGTTGAAGGAGCTGCCGCCACGGCCGTTGTAGGCCAGTTCAAGCAGGCTGCCATCATCGCGGCGCCAGAACACCGGCATCGCGCCCTGCTTTTCCGGCCGCAGCGGGCAGGCCTGTTGGCCGTTGAAGAAGACCAGTGACTGGCCTTCGATGCGGGCTCGGGCGATGGCGCCGGACACCTCGCCATCGCCGAGGATATCGATGGCCGCCGCGCAGGCGTCGTGGTAATGCCGGCCAGGAAGTTCGGCCAAGGCAGGCAGGCGCTTGATCTGCGTCGCGGCTGCAGCGGCGAGCATCCAGCCGCCCGGTGAGCTGCCGACCCAGAGCCGGCCGCGGGCATCGGCCACCACATCGCGTACCAGATCGTCCGGCAGCCCTTGGGCAAACCGCCACTGGTGCCATTGGCCGTTCTCGCGCAAATAGAGTCCATGCCGCCACGTAGCGACCCACAGGCGGCCGTTCTCGGCGGCCAGCCCAACGACATGCACGTCGTCGAGTTCCGCCGACTGCGGCTGGCCTTCGCTGTCGAACAGCCACAGTCCCGCTTCGGTGCCGATGGCGAAGCCATCGGGCAGCGTGGCCAGCGCGGTGGGTGTGCCATGTTCGCCCTTCACGGTCATCCAGCCCTCGCCACGACCGGCATCGCGTCGTGCCAATGCGCCGGTTGCGGCGGTCCACAAGCGGTCCCGGGCATCGACGACCATCCGGCGAGCGCCGGCGGGTGCGCCGCCGATGCCGTCCCAGCGATTGCCAGTCTCGTTCCAGCGCAGCACGCCAGTCGGCGCCGGCTGCGCCCGGCCGGTCGGATCGAAGCGCGGCGTAAACGGGCAGGCGACCCACATCTCCTGGCGCCAGCGCAGCAATTGGCCATCGCGGCAACCGTCCAGGGCAGGCAACAGCTCCCAGACGTCGCCGGTGTGACGCGCGACGCTGCCATTCTTCGCCAGCACCCACAGCTTTCGGCTGGGGTCGAAGGCGAAGCTCGCGACGCCGTGGCGGGCCATGTCCGTGGTGGCACCGGTCCGGGGGGGCTGCACGCTGCCCACGCGATCGGGGTCGCCCGGTTGCACCACGGTCCAGCTGTTGTACCACAGGGCCCAGATCGCGCCGCAGGGATCGACTGCCAGCCGACCACCAGCCGCACTGGGCTGCCAGGCGTCACGCCCGACCTCGCCACGCTCCAGCGGCGCATCCTCACTGATGCCCCACTGCCCGGGCTCGAGGCAACCGTTGCTGCCGGTCCGCAAGGTGGCCGCTCCGCCCGGTGCGCGTGCGGGTGCGGGTGGCGTGGCCGTGGGTGCGGTGACTTGGTCGACGGCGGGCAGCGGCACCGGCGCCAACCGCGACGGCAGGTCGAACAGCAGCGCCGCGCCCAGCAGCACCGCCACCACCGCGGCGGCCAGCGAGCGCCGGCGCGCGATGGCGCGCAGATCCGGACCTTCGGACTCGCTCGTGGACTGGCGCGCGCCGCGCGGCATGCTTCCCCCGGCCTTGCTGATCCCCGGGCCATGGTAGCGCCATTGCCGGTTGGAGAAAGCGCGGCCGCTGCGTAAAGTGGCTGCTGCATCCACTGGGGGATTTCCGAATGTTGTTTGCCCGTCTGTCGAATCTGGTCCGCGGTTTCCTGTCGCTGTTCATCAAGGACCTCGAGCGCAAGAATCCCGAAGCCTTGCTGGAACTGGAGCAGGAGAACCTGCGCAAGCAGATCGCCAGCTACAACCAGGGCCTGGCTACCCACGCGGGCCTCGCCGAACGCTTGATGGCGCAAGTGCGCAAGCTCGAGAACGACGAGCGCGACTTCCGCGCCAAGACCACCGCGCACCTGCGTGCCGGCAACAAGGAAGCTGCCGGCCAGTACGCGCTGCGCCTGCAGACGGTGACCCGCGAGCTCGAAGAGAACCGCCGCCAGCTCGAGCAGGCCGAAGAGACCTACAAGAACCTGGTCAAGGCTCGCGACGTCGCCATCAACGCCGCCCGCGCCAAGATCGAATCGCTCAAGGGCGCGATCAACGACATGCGCATGAAGAAGGCGATGGCCGACATGACCGAGATGGCCAGCGGCATGATCAGCGAGATCGGTGGCAGCGGCGACACCCTCAACCGCTTGCACGAGATGGTCGAGGAAGAGCGCACCAAGGCCGCCGGTCGCGCCCGCGTCGCCCGCGACGCGCTCGATATGAACGAGATCAACGTCAAGGAAGCCGAGATGACCGCGCTGGCCGACCAGGCCCTGGCCGACTTCGCCGCCGCCGAAGGCATCAGCCTCGGTGGCGAGGCGGCACCGGCGCCGGCCAGCCGCAGCATGGGCGGCAGTGAAAAGCCGCAGAGCGAAGGCGGCCAGCAGGCCTGACCGATGCCGCTCGATGCCGATGCGCCCGCTTGGGCCCGTGAACTGGCGCTGGCCTATGAAAGTGGCGCGCATGGCCAGTTCGTGCTGTACGGCAACGTC
>DASUOA010000156.1:0-6088 GCA_036276895.1 Arenimonas sp.
AGCCCGGCGACGTGCTGGTCGCCGACATGACCGACCCCGATTGGGAGCCGATCATGAAGCGTGCCGCCGCCATCGTCACCAACCGCGGCGGCCGCACCTGCCATGCGGCGATCATCGCCCGCGAGCTCGGTGTGCCGGCGGTGGTCGGCACCGGCGACGGCATGCAGAAGATTCCTGATGGCAGCGAAGTGACGGTCAGCTGCGCCGAGGGCGACACCGGCTACATCTATCAAGGCAAGCACGCCTTCGAAGTGGCGACGACGGATCTGGGCAACATGCCGCCGGCGCCGCTGAAGATCATGATGAACGTCGGCAACCCCGAGCGTGCCTTCGATTTCGCGCAGCTGCCGCACCAGGGCATCGGCCTGGCGCGCCTGGAATTCATCATCGCCCGGCAGATTGGCGTGCATCCGCGCGCCTTGCTCGAGTACGACAAGCAGTCGTCGGAGATCCGTCAGCAGATCGACGAGCTCATCGCCGGCTACGCCGACCCGGTCAGCTACTACGTCGAGCGCCTGGTCGAGGGCATGGCGACGCTCACCGCCGCTTTCGCGCCCTACCCGGTCATCGTGCGGCTGTCGGACTTCAAGTCGAACGAGTACGCCAACCTGCTCGGTGGCAGCCGCTACGAGCCGCACGAGGAGAACCCGATGATCGGGTTCCGCGGCGCCTCGCGCTACATCCATCCAGACTTCAAGGATTGTTTCGCTCTGGAATGCCGGGCGGTGAAGAAGGTCCGCGAGGTCATGGGCCTCGACAATCTGTGGGTGATGATCCCGTTCGTGCGCACGCTCGACGAGGGCCGCGCGGTGATCGCCACGCTGGAAGTCAACGGCCTCAAGCGCGGCGAGAATGGCTTGAAGATCATCATGATGTGCGAGCTACCGTCGAACGCGCTGCTGGCCGATGAGTTCCTCGACATCTTCGACGGCTTCTCGATCGGCTCGAACGACCTGACCCAGCTCACCCTCGGCCTCGATCGTGACTCCGCCATCGTCGCCAACCTGTTCGACGAGCGCGACCCGGCGGTGAAGAAGCTGCTGGAAATGGCGATCACCACCGCACGCCGCAAAGGCAAGTATGTCGGCATCTGCGGCCAGGGCCCGAGCGACCATCCGGACCTGGCGGAGTGGCTGATGCAGCATGGCATCGAGTCGTTCTCGCTGAATCCTGACACCGTGGTCGACACCTGGTTGCGCTTGGCCAAGGTAAAGGCCGGCTGATGCAGCAAGCGCGCGTCGCGGAGTTGATGCCCTGGATGAGCGGCCTGCTCGACAAGGCCCTCGCCTCCGACCTGCCCTTGCGGCTGGCAATCGCCGTGGCCATCGCGTTGGCTGGTCTGTGGCTGGCCAAGCTGCTGTCACGCGCGCTCGACCGGGGCATGACACGCTTTGGCGTCGACGTGATCCTGCGTGGCTTCCTGCGCAACCTCGCCTACGCGATCGGTCTGGTCGTCACCGCCGTTGCGGCGATGGATGCGCTCGGCGTGCCGACCACCTCGATGCTGGCGGTGATGGGCGCGGCCGGCCTCGGCATCGGCCTCGCGCTAAAGGACTCACTGTCGAACATCGCCTCCGGCGTCATGCTGATCGCGCTGCGCCCGTTCCAGGCCGGCGACTTCGTGCGCGTAGCGGATGTCGAGGGCACGGTGGAAACCGTGCGCGTGTTCCAGACCGTGCTGCGCACGCCCGACAACCGCAGCGTGTTCCTGCCCAACAGCCTGATCACCACCGCGCCCATCATCAACTTCACCGGCCGTGGTCAGCGCCGCGCTGAAGTGGCAGTGGGCATCGGTTACGGCGAGGACATCGCCCGCGCCCGCAAGGTCCTGATGGATCTCGCCGCCGCCGACCCCCGCGTACTGCAGGAGCCGGCCCATGACGTACTGGTGACAGCGCTGGCCGACTCCTCGGTCAACCTGCTGCTGCGCGCCTGGCTGCCGGTCGACGATTTCATCATCGCGCAAAGTGACTTGCACGAGGCCGTGCATCGCCGATTCCGCGAGGAAGGCATCGAGATCCCCTTCCCGCAGCGTGACATGAACCTGCGTCTTCCCGAAGCCCTGCTCGAGAGGCTGGCCGCACGCTGATCCGGCTGCTGCCAGGACGTCAACCGCACACCCGGTTGCGGCCCGCGTGCTTGGCCTCGTAGAGCTTCTGGTCCGCGCGCGACACCAGTCGCTCAGGCTGGGTGGTCTCGTCATCGCGGAGCGCGATGCCCAGGCTTGCCGTGAGCTTCAACCCGGGCGCGAAGCCTTCGCAATCCATGCCTTCGACTGCTTTGCGGATGCGCTCGCAGCAGATCCGCGCGGCCTCGCGATCGGCATCCGGCATCAGGATCGCGAACTCCTCGCCGCCCCAGCGGGCAACCGACTCGTCGGCGCGCAGCTGCGCCCGCACCATCTGCGCAACCGCGCGCAGCGCGGCATCGCCGGCAGCGTGCGAGTAGTCGTCATTGACGCGCTTGAAGTGGTCGATATCGAGCAAGGCGAAACTCAAGGGCCGGCCGCTGCGTGCGGAGGCGGCCAGTGCCTGCACCAGTCGCTCATCCATACTGCGGCGATTGCCGACGCCGGTCAGCGAGTCCTCGTGCGCCTGGCGTTCGAAGGCCTCGGACTGCTCGCGCAACTGGTCGAGCAGGCGCGATTTCTCCTGGTCCGAACGCAGCAGGCGCTCGGTCTGGATACGCAGGTCCGCCGTGCGTTGCTCCACCATCACCCGCAGCTCGCGCTCGCGCAGTAAGGCGCGATGGCTGCGCAGTCGCCACAGCGACCACACGCCCGCCAACACCAGCAGCAACGCCACCGCCTGCACGCTGCCACGCTGCCACCAGTGTGGCAGCACATGGATCTCCAGTACTGCTTCCTGCGCCTGCCACACCGCGCCCGGATTGGCGGCGCTGACCCGGAAGACGTAGCGCCCCGGGGCGAGATTGGTGAACTGCGCGCTGCGTTGCTGGCCACGCTCGACCCAGTCATGGTCGAAACCGTCGAGCCGGTAGCGATAGCGGATCTGTCGCGCCAGCTGAAAGCTCAGGCCGGCGTAATGGATCTCCAGCTTGCGCGCACCCGGCGGCATCTGCAGCGACGACAGCGCCGTCGCCGGCTGGTCATCGATGCGCACCGACTCGATCACCACCGGCGGCGGCGTGCGCCGGTACTGCGTCAGCCGCCCGGGGCGCATCTGCGCGGCGCCGCGTGCGGTCGCGAACCAGATCGAGCCGTCCGGTGCGCGCATCGCAGAGGGCCCCGAACCGCCGTTGCATTGCGAGCTGGCCATACCATCGGCTTCGCCGAAGGTTTCGAACTCAATGCGCAAGTTGCCGTTCGTGGCAGCAGCCTCGGCATCGCTTCGCTTCACGCGCATGACGCCGCGGTTCGAGCTGAGCCAGAAGTAGCCCTCGCCGTCCTCCACCAGCTGGAACAAGGTCTCCACGGGCAACCCCTGGCGGATGCCGACCTGCGAAAGCGCACCGTCCTTCCATCGCAGCAGGCCGCGATCGGTCGCCATCCACATGCTTCCGTCGGCCGCCTCGTGAAAACCGAACACGTCCTGCGCGGCATCGAGATGGCTGATGTCGATCGCTTCAAAGCGACCTTCATGCAATTTGGCGACGCCATGCGCGGTACCAACCCACAGGCCGCCATCCTCGGCCGCATGCAGCGAAAGGATGTACTCGCGCGGCAGGCCGTGCTCCAGACCGTAGCGCTCGACCTCGCTGCCATCGCCGCGCCAACGCACCAGTCCGCGGGTGGTGCCGACCCACAAGCTGCCATCGGCGGTTCGCGCCAGCGCGCGCACCTGGTTGCCTGGCAGGCCACTTTCGCGACTGAGGACGTTTTCGATGATGCCGTCCCGCAGACGCAGCAAGCCGTCCGCGTAGGTGCCGATCCACAGTTGTCCGTCGTCGTCTTCGAGCAGGCTGAGGATCGAGTCGCCGGGCAGGCCATCGGCCAGCGTGTAGCTGCGCATCGACTGCCCGTCCCAGCGGTTGAGCCCGCGGCTGGTGCCGATCCACAAAAAGCCGTCGCGTGCAGCAAGCACGGTGCGCACGTACTCGTCGCTCAGCCCCTGGTCGCGCCCGATATTGGAGAACGGCGCGTCGCGCAGCCGCATTAGCCCGGCACCGGTTCCCGCCCAGATGCTGCTTTCGCGATCAATAAAGAGCGCAGCCACGCGGTTGTTCGGCAGGCCACGACGGCTGTCCATCGTCTCGACGCCATGCCGACCCAAACGCAGCAGCCCGTGGTTGACGCTGCCCACCCACAGCTCGCCGTCCGCATCGCGGTGCAGGCTGACGATGGTGTCATTGGGCAGCGCCGCGCTCAGCGGCGAGAAGCGCTGGTCGATGCCGTAGTAGACACCGTGCTCGGTGCCGACATAGAGACCGCCATCGCCGCTTTCCTCGATCGCGAATACAGTGCCGCCCGGCAGCCCATCGCCGCGGCCGTAGGCACGCAGCTCGTCGCCTACCAGACGCGCAAGCCCGTCGCTGGTGCCGACCCAGATCGCGCCCTGCGCATCTTCGAGAATGTCGAAGGTGGCATCGCCCGGCAGGCCATGCTCAATCCGGAACTGCCTCGCGCCGGAGGCATCGATGCGGCTGACACCGGCGCTCTCGGTCGCCACCCACAGCCGTCCACCGGCATCGATGAGCGCGTCCATGACCTCGTCTTGAGGCAGGCCCTGCGCCTGTCCGACATTGCGCCAGACACCGTAGCGCAGGATCGCCACCCCACCTCGCGAGGTGCCCGCCACCAGCGAACCATCGCGGGCCACGGAGATCGACCGCACGCCGTTGTCGCGCAGCTCGGGTACGGCGGCACGGTTGTATACCGTGAACTCCATCCCGTTGTAGCGCACCAGGCCTTCCCACGTGCCGAACCACAGGTAGCCGTCCGGGGTCTGTGCAACTGCGTGCACCTGGTTGTGCGGCAGGCCGTCGCGGGTGGTCCAGGTTTCGCGGAAAAAACTGTCGAGAGTCTTGTGCGTGTGCGCGGCGGCCGGCACGCAGGTCACGACCACCCACAGCAGCAGCGTCCACCTCAGGGCGGCGCGCCATCCATTGCTGCATCGGGCCATCGCCATCGCGCCTCCCCTTCGGGACCGCCGGTCGAATCTCAGCCGGGCGCGCCTCCGAAGCGGCCCATGTACTGCCGATAATGCGCCAGTTCCTTGACCGACTCATGGATGTCGGACAGGGCGGTATGGCTGCCGACCTTGGTAAACCCGTCGCGGATCGACGGCGACCAGCGCCGCGAGAGCTCCTTGAGCGTTGACACATCCAGATTGCGGTAATGGAAGTAGCGTTCCAGCCGCGGCATGTGCCGAACCAGGAAGCGCCGGTCCTGGCAGATCGAATTGCCGCACATCGGCGACTTGCCCGGCGGCACCCAGTCGAGCAGGAAGGCCACCGTCTGCGCTTCCGCCTCGGCCAGGCTGATGGTGCTGTCGAGCACGCGCTGCCACAGCCCGGAGCGGGAATGTGTGCCGCGGTTCCACTCGTCCATCGCTTCGAGCACGGCGAGCGGCTGGTGGATCGCCAGCTCGGGGCCCTCGGCCAGCACGTTGAGCTCGCCGTCGGTGACCAGGGTGGCGATCTCGATGATGGTGTCCGCCATCGGGTCGAGGCCGGTCATCTCCAGATCGATCCAGACCAGATTATGTTCGTTGACCGGCATGCGTTAAGTGCGCGTTCGGGGGGAGGCTCATCATACTGCAGGCCCTGTTCCTGCCCGCTTCTCGCCCCATGCTTTCTCCCGAAAACATGAACCACTACCGGATTCTGACCAGCATGTTGGCCCCCGCCCTGCTGATGGCGGCTACCGGCTCGCTGCTGGTTTCAGCCAACGCACGGCTGGCACGGGTGGTTGACCGCCTTCGCTCGGTGATGGCGCAGGAGATGTCCGATGACCCGTCCGAGTGCGCCGAGATCGATGCGCAGCTGGCCCGGCATCGCCAGCGTGCGCGTCTGGTGCTGCGTGCCTGCCAATTGCTTTACCTGGGGCTGGGCGCTTTCGTCGGCACCAGTCTGGCGCTCGCGGTCGATGCCTTCAGCCGCTTCCGGCTGCCGCTGCTGCCAACCGGGC
>DASUOA010000157.1:0-4059 GCA_036276895.1 Arenimonas sp.
CGTGCTGAGCATTGGCGATATGAACGTGGCCATGGCCAGCGTGACCGAGGCGCAGGATCTCGTGCCCGACGCCTTTTCTTTTGCCGAACAGCGTGAGGTTGATCGGAATACGGTTGTTGTTTCCGAGGAAGTAACCGTCGCCGGAATCAATGACGCGGCACCCATCAGCGTGAGTGGCGGCAGCTATGCCATCGATGGCTACAACTTCGTCACCACGCCGGGCACTGTTCGCGCGGGTCAGACGGTGCGCGTGCGTCACAGCAGCGCAGGCGACTTCGCCACGACCGTCAGCACCCAGCTGAATATCGGCGGCGTGGTGGGCGAGTTCGCTAGCACCACCGAAGCCCGCGACAGCACGCCGTCGCAGTTCCTGTTCACCGATCAGACCGGCGTGGCAACAGGCGTGGAAGTGACCTCGGCGGCACTGGGCATCGTCGATATCAATGTGCCGACGCCAATCAGTGTCGTGGGCGGCAGCTACAGCATCAATAGTGGCCCGTTCACGACCGCGCCGGGGACGGTGGTCTGGCTGGACGAGATCCGGGTCCGGCACACGGCTGCGGCTGATGCCCATTCGACGGTGGACACCGTCCTCACCGTTGGCGGGGTCAGCGATACCTTCAGCAGCACCACCGGCTCGACCGACACAACGCCAATGGCGTACACCTTCGTCGACGTGTCCGGCGCCAAGCGTAACCGCTATATCTACTCCAGCCCGGTAACCGTTTCCGGCATCAATGCCACCACGCCGATCTCGGTCAGCGGCGGCTCCGCCCGCTATTCGATCAATGGCGGAAGCTACACCAGCGCCGCCGGGACGGTGCGTGCCGGCGACCAGGTTCGCCTGGAGATGCGTTCCTCCAGTGCCTCCTACAGCACGGTGAGCACCACGGTGACGATCGGCGGTATCAGCGACAGTTGGAGTGTCAGGACCGGCCGGTAATCGCAAGCGGCCGCGGCAAGTTGATTGCCGTGGCCGCGCCCAGCAGCTGGTAGGTGTTGAGTTAACCCTTGATACACACCACTTGCCGCAGCGTGTGCACCACCTCAACCAGATCCGCCTGCGCTGCCATCACCGCGTCGATCGGCTTGTAGGCGGCCGGCGACTCATCGATCACCCCGGCATCCTTGCGGCATTCAACGTGGGCAGTAGCATCGCGGTGCATCTTCAAGGTGATCTGCGCCCGCGCCGCGGTACGGCTCAGCACGCGGCCGGCGCCATGGCTGCAGCTGTGGAAGCTGTGTTCGCTGCCTTTGCCGCGGACGATAAAACTCTGCGCGCCCATGCTGCCGGGAATGATGCCGAGCTCGCCCTCGCGGGCGCTGACCGCGCCTTTGCGCGTGACTAGCAGCGATTCGCCGAAATGCGTCTCGCGCTGAACGTAGTTGTGGTGGCAGTTCACCGCCAGCTTGTCGGTCTGGAATCTCGGCAGTTGCTTGCGCAAGGCGCCGAGTACGCGCGTCATCATCGCTTCGCGATTCAGGCGGGCGTAGTCCTGCGCCCATGACACCGCCGCAACATAGTCGTCGAACAACGGCTCGCCTTCGAGGAAGAAGGCAAGATCCTTGTCGGGGACGGCAAAGCCGAGCACACGGCGTGACAGTTCCTGCCGCGCGCGCTCGATGAAGTAGGTGCCGATCAAGTTGCCGGTGCCACGCGAGCCCGAATGCAGCATCACCCAGACGCGATCGGCCTCGTCGAGGCAGATTTCGATGAAGTGGTTGCCACCGCCCAGCGTGCCGCACTGTCGCGCGAACTTGTCGGTGCGCAGTGGTTTGTGTCGACTCTTGATGGCTTCAAGTCGTGCCTGCAATCCGGAGCCGGCAAGCAGGCTTTCGATGCTGGCTGGCAGCTGTCCATGCTCGCCGGGACGACCATTGCCGACCGGCACTGCGCGCTCGATCTCGTGGCGCAATGCCGCCAGCGAATCGGGCAACTGCGTGGCATGCAGGCTGGTGCGCACCGCGGCCATGCCGCAGCCAATGTCGACACCGACCGCAGCGGGAATGATGGCGCCGCGGGTAGGCACTACCGAGCCGACGGTGGCGCCGATGCCCAGATGCACATCGGGCATCACTGCGACCCAGGGCCCGACGAAGGGCAGGGTGGCGATGGCCTCGACCTGACGGCGTGCGGTGTCGTCGAAGGGGACGCCGCGCACCCAGGCCTTGATGCGGCGACCGGCCGGCTCCGCGTGCAGCAATTGGTAATTGGGGGTGTCCATACCGTGTCTCTCAATGATGAGCCGTGCGGCCGGTTCCTTCCAGCCGCACGGCGGTTTACTTCAGGGTCACCAGTTGCTTCAGCACGCCATCCAGGCCGCCGAACACGGTGAGCTTGTCGATCTTCTCGGTGATCTTCTCCAGCGTCTCGAGCTCCTTTAGGCGCATCAAGACCGGGCTCTCATCCACCAGCTTGGCGGTGTTGAGCAGGGAACGGGTCGCGTTCGCCTCCTCGCGACGGCGGATCACGTTGGCCTGCGCCGACTTTTCCGCTTGCACCACGCTGTTGAGGATGTCCTTCATTTCACCCGGCAAGATCACGTCCTTGACGCCGACACCGAGCACCTCGAGGCCAAGCCCGGCGACACGACCGCGCACGTAACCGAAAATGTCGGCATCGAGCGATGCCTTGTCGCCGAGCAACTCGTCCAGCGACTTCGCCGAGATCGCATGGCGCAAGCCGAACTGCAGCTCGCGGTACAAGTAATCGGCGTACTTGCTGACCTTTGTGCGCGCTGCGACCGGGTCGCTGACGCGCACGCTGGCACCGAGGTTCACGCGCAGAGAGACCTTGTCCCGGGTCAGCAACTCCTGGCCCGTGACCTCGACCGACTGCACGCGCAGATCGACCACTTCGGCAACGACGTTCTTCTGCAGGTTCCAAAAGGCCGTGGCGCCCGCCTCAAGCACGCGCGCCAACTTGCCGTCGACGAACACCAGGCCGGCGTGCTCAGCCGGCACCGTCACTGCGACGGCGACGCGGTCGAGCTGGCCAATCTGGCGCAGCCGGCGGGCGATGGACGAATCGATCTCAAGCGACTCGGACAGCGACAGCGTCTGCACCGTTACCGGCACCAAGCCACGCCAATACAGCTTGCGCGAGCCCGGAGCGAGCACGTCTTCGAGGCGGTCGTTCTTCAGCACCAGACCGATCTCGTGGCTGCCGATATCGGCCAGCACGAAGGTCGCACCGAGCCCTTCGCCCAGCGCGGCCACCAGCGCGTCGACATCCTTGCCGGCGTAATCCGGCTGGCTGATGTCGTGCACGCGAACGTCGAGCTGGTCGAGGCCGTGCCACAAGCGGTACACGCCCGGCTCCAACACCTGCTGGAAGCGGCGATTGCGGTAAACGAGGCCGCGCTCGGTATCACCGATCACGACCTTGCGGATCATCAACATGGCGGTCTCCTTTACGTCGATGGGTTCGGCTCGTCGAGTGGATCTGCACGCGGCGGCGAGCCGTTGCGCCGTGCGCGATGCGATAGGTGGACAGACCCCGCCGCAGGCGGCGTGGAGCTGCGGCGAACACCGCAGGATGTGATGGCGACCGGCAAGGCGTTGTGTCGTACCGACCACCGCGCCCGCCGCGACGCCCACATAAGGGGTGCAGGCCGCAGCCCGGCGCGGGCTGCGTTGCGTCACCGCGAACAGTGCAACGGACGAATCCGCAGCGATGAACGTGGTGTCGCACGGGGCACTGTCCTTGGGGCTTTCGCCCCGGGTGTTGCAGGACTGCGTGACAGGCAGTGTTAGGAGCGGGAATCGAACCCGCGACACTCGGTCTGAAAACCGATGCTCTACCCGACTGAGCTATCCAGTGGTTGACGTGCCGGAATCGAACCGGCGACCTGGCGGCAAGCCGCCCGCTCTCCCTCTGAGCCAACGTCAGTGCGAAGCAACCGGCTGCCACATGCGGCATACGCCACGGCAGTGCCGCGCGCACCGGATGGACCTGTGAATCCATGCCATAGCGAGGCGGAGCAGGTTACTTCGTATTGCTGCCGGGACACGGCGGCAATTCCATCGCCATGCGCCTATCGGCGCACAGCGTGATGC
>DASUOA010000158.1:0-3963 GCA_036276895.1 Arenimonas sp.
CGAACGCTGGCGCAGGCAGCTGTCGGTGTCGAGATCGGACGGATCATAGCGGCCGTCGTCGACCGGCTGGGCAACGGCCGGCGGCGGGGTCGGGGCGGGCTCTTCGACCGGCTTGGTCTTCTTGGCGCAAGCGCCAAGGGCGACAACGACCGAAGCAGCGATCAGCAGACGGGTGGTGGCGTTCATCGGGGGAACCTCTGTTTTTTTATGGGGTGGTGCGGGGTTGGAGTGAAGCCCGTCCTTGCTTATCGCTGCCGGAACGGCGACCAGGCGGGCTCCCGGACGTCGCCATCAGCCAGAACCAGTCGCTGCCGGACCCGGCCATCGACCGATACCGCGTACAACACGCCACGGGATCCTTCCTTGGTGGCGTACAACAACATGCTGGCATTGGGGGCGAAGCTCGGGGATTCGTCGAGGTTGCCTGGCGACAGCAGCTGCCAGACCCCGTTGCCCCCCGAACTCCTGTCCAAAACCGCAATACGATAAATGTTTCCGCCGCCTTGCGCCATGGCGATCTTCTTGCCGTCGAAGGACACCGAGGCCTTGGCGTTGTAATCCCCTTGGAAGGAGACACGGACTGCGTCGCCGCCAGCGGCCGCCACCTGGTAGAGCTGCGGCTTGCCGCCGCGGTCGGAGGTGAACACCAGCGACTGGCCGTCCGGGGTCCACACCGCCTCGGTGTCGATCCCCCAGTGGGTGGTGACCTGACGCAGCTGGCGGCTGCCGAGGTCCATCACGTAGATATCGGGGTTGCCGCCCTTGGACAGGGTCAGCGCCAGCCGGCTGCCGTCCGGCGAAAAGGCCGGGGCGCCGTTGATGCCGCGGAAGCTGGCCACCACTTCGCGGGCGCCGGTGGCGATTTCCTGGATGTAGATGGTGGAGTTGCCGCGCTCGAAGCTGACATAGGCCAGGCGCCGGCCGTCCGGGCTCCAGGCCGGCGACAGCAGTGGCTCACGCGAGCGCACCACGGTCTGCGGGTTGTAGCCGTCGGAGTCGGCGATCATCAGCGCGTACTGCATGGAGCCGCCAACGCCGGAGGCGGTGACGTAGGCGATGCGGGTCCAGAAGGCGCCACGCACACCGAGGATCTTTTCGTAGATCTGGTCGGCGATCTGGTGGGCGACATCGCGCATGCCGCGTACCCGGCCACCCATGGCCTGGCCCAGCAGGCGCTCCTGGCGGGCGACATCGAACAGTTCGTACTCGACCCGGTAGCCGCCATCGGGGTTGTCGAGGATGCGGCCGACCACCACGAAGTCCTGCTTGAGCACCCGCCAGGTGGCGAACTGGATCTCGCTGCCACGGATCGGGCGCTCGACGATGTTCTGCTCTTGCAGGGTGCGGAACTGGCCGGAACGGTTGAGATCGGCAGCGATCACCGCAGCGATGTCGGTGTCCGGCGCCGCCTGGGTGCCGACGTAGGGCATCGGCACCACGGCGATCGGCAGCGCCGCCTCGTTGCCGGTGACCAGGCCGATGTCCAGCCCCTGCGCCTTGGCCGCGCCGAATGGCAACAGCAGGACGGCGAGCAACACGGTCAACATTCGATTCATCGCGGGCAGGCCTCTTGGGGGTAACACATCGTCAGGCTGACTTCGCGGGCAAAAACAGTCTCAAAGCCAGCGTAAGGCATGGGGGTCTTTTTCAGTGCACGCTCCACCGATTCGCGTCCTTGCGCGTCGAAGGGGCATTGCTGGAAGCGCACATCAATAACATCGCCGCCGATGATCTGGATGAACGTAACCCGACAGGGTACGCCTTCGGGTGCCAACGCCCGGTTCCAGTTGGCTTGCGCAGTCTGGTTCATCGCCAGCACGTAGCGCGAACGCAGGTCGGTATCAGTGCCATTGTTCCCGCCCACCGGAGCGGCGGGTGTCGGGGTCGCCGTCGCCGCCGGCTTCGCGGCCGCGGGCTGGCGGTCGGCGAGCTGCTTGAGCTTGTCTTCGGCCAGTTTGGTGGCCTTGGCGGCGGCCTCGCGCTCGCGGCGGATAGCTTCGAGCTGCTCGCGTTGCTGCTGCAGCAGGCGCTGACGGCGCTCGACCTCTTCCTGACGCTTGCGCTCGGTCAGATCGACCTGCTCCTGCCGGCGCTTGGCTTCCTGCTCCTGCTTCTCCCGCTCGGCCTTTTCTTCGGCGAGACGGGCGATGCGCTCCTGCTCGACCGTGGCCGGGTCTTCCAGTGGTTGTTGCGGTGCTGTCTGCGGCGGTTCCGGCGAGGTTTGCGGCTTGGGCTCGGGCGTAGGCTGCGGTGGTGGTGCGGCCTCTTCGATGGCCTCCCGCTGCGGTGGTGCAGGCGCCGGCTCGGGCTGGGGCGCTTCGGCCGCGGCCTGTTCTGCGCGCTGGATATCGGCGCTGGTCACCACCAGCGCGGCTTCGATCACCGGCCCTGCGACCGACACCACCTTCGGCACCGGCTTCCACCAGCCGGCCAACACCAGCAGCAGCGCCAGGCCGACATGCAGCAGCAGCGCCCAGCCAAGCGCGACCCACAGCTCGGCGGGATCGGCCCGACGCGGGAAGTAGCCGTCAGCGACCATTGGCCGGTGGTTGACTCATTAGGCCGACGCGCGGCACGCCGGACTGCTGCAGCAACACCATCGCATCCATCACACGCTGGTAGTTGGCCTGGCCCGGTGCCGCGACGAATACCGGCACGTTCGGATTGGCGCTACTGAAGGCGCGCATCTTCGCCTGCAGTGCCTCGGGCGCGATCGCCTCGTTGCGCGCACCCTGCAACTGCAGCCAGTAACCGCCGTCGGCGTCGACCGAAACGATCACAGGGTCCTTGTTCTTGGCATCGATCGCCTTGGCGCGCGACTCCGGCAGGTCGACGTCGACGCCGAGATTCAACAGCGGCGCGGTGACCATGAAGATGATCAGCAGCACCAGCATCACGTCGATGTACGGCACGACGTTGATCTCAGACTTGAGCTTCTTGCGCTTGTGGCGGCGGCTGAAGGAGGTCGACATCGTTATTCCGGCAACGGGCAGGAAGCGAACAAGGGGTTACTCACAATTCCTCGACGTGCGACTGGCGCTGCAGGATCGAGGAGAACTCTTCGGCGAAGCTTTCGTAGCGCACCGACAGGCGCTCGATGCGGGTGGCGAAGCGGTTGTAGGCCCACACCGCCGGGATCGCCACGAACAGGCCGATGGCGGTGGCGAGCAGCGCTTCGGAAATGCCGGGCGCGACCGCCGCGATGCTGGCGCTCTGGTCGGTGGACAGGCCGTGCATGGTCACCATGATGCCGAACACGGTGCCAACCAGGCCGACGTAGGGGGCGGTCGAGCCGACATTGGCCAGCAGTTCGAGGTTGCGTTCGAGGGCGTCGATCTCGCGCGCCAGCGTGGCGCGCATGGCGCGCTGCGCGCCTTCGAGCTGGGTGCGGCCGTCGACGCCCTTCTTCTGCCGCAAGCGTGCGTATTCGCGAAAGCCCGCCTCGAAGATCGCTTCAAGACCGTTGACCACCCGATTGCGGTCGGTGGCGGCGCGGAACAACTGGGTCAGGTCGACGCCGGACCAGAAGCGGCTCTCGAACTCGTCAGCAGCGCCGTCGGCACGGCGGTATTCGCGGATCTTGCGGAAGATGATCACCCAGCTCAGCACCGAGCCGAGCAACAGCATCAGCACGATCAGCTGCACCGGCAGGCTGGCGTGCAGCATCAGCTGCAGGTAGTCGAGACTCTGGGCCGCAGCCGGCGCGGCCGCAGCGGCGGTCGTGACCGACTCGACCGGCAGTTCGGTGACCGGCGCGGCGGCCAGCAGGGCGATCGAACTCAGGGGCATGCATCACTCCGTGGCGGTAGGTACCGCGGCCAGCCACTTCGGCAGCGCGCGCGGGCGGAACGAGGAAGCGACCAGGCAGGCCACACGCGTTTCCGCGCCGACGAGGCGCTGGTCGCCCCGATAGATCGATTGCTGGAACACCAGACTGGCCCGCTGCGGCGCGATCGCATCGAG
>DASUOA010000159.1:0-3119 GCA_036276895.1 Arenimonas sp.
GACTTCGGCCTGCCAGCGGCACTGCGCTGGTGGGCCGGGGAGCTGGCCCGCCGTGCGCCGCTGCAGGTCCACCTCGCCGGCGAGGACGCGTTGCCGCGGCTGCCCGGCGAGATGGAGGCGCAGCTGTTCCGCATCGCCCAGGAAGCGATGATGAACATCGTCAAGCATGCCTCCGCCACCCGCATCGACATCGCGCTGTCGAGCGCGCAAGGCCGCGTGCGTCTGCGCATCGAGGACAACGGCCGCGGCTTCGATCCCGGCGGCCACGACCCGCTGCTGCGCCGGCCGAGCTGGGGCCTGGTGCACATGCGCGAGCGCGCGCTGGCGATCGACGGCGAGCTGCGCATCGAGTCGCGACCGGATGCCGGCACCCGGGTCGAAGTCGAGGCACCGCTGCCGTGATCCGGGTGCTGATCGCTGACGACCACGCCATCGTGCGCGACGGCCTGTGCGCCATCCTCGGCCATGAGCCGGCGCTGCAGGTGGTCGGCCAGGCCGAGGACGGCCGTGCCGCCGTCGATGCAGCGGCGAGGCTGCGCCCGGATATCGTGCTGATGGACGTGTCGATGCCCGAGCTCAACGGCATCGATGCCTGTGCCGAAATCGCAGCACTGGGCCTGCCCTGCCAGGTCATCGTGCTGTCGATGCACGACAGCCCGGAGCACGTATTCCGCGCGCTGGCCGCCGGCGTGCGCGGCTACCTGCTGAAGGAATCCGCCGGCAGCGAGGTGGTCGAGGCGATCCATGCCGTGCACGGCGGACGCCGCTATTACAGCGAGGGCATCGCCACGCTGGTGCAGTCCGGTCGCGCCAGCCACGATGCCTGCGACCCGCTGGCGACACTCAGCGCGCGCGAACGCGAAGTGCTGCAGCGGGTGCTGGCCGGCGAGTCCTCGACCAGCATCGGCCGCAAGCTGTTCCTGTCGCCGAAAACCGTCGAGACCTACCGCAGCCGGCTGATGCAGAAGCTCGGCGTGCGCGGCATGCACGGCCTGATCCGCTTCGCGGTCGAACACCGGCTGATGCCTCCCGATTGAGTCCGATCGTCCACGCGAAAGCGGGAACTCCCGACAGACCCCGAGCGGGCGCTGCGCGCAGGCTGTAGGCCACTTCGACGCCTTCGCCTGCCGATGAAACTGCGCCGCGAACTGCGCGACCACCGCACCGTGCTGCACCTGTCCGGCGCGCTGACCGCCAACGGCGTGGCGGCGGCGCAGCGCGAGCTGCTGGCGGCACTGGCCGACGTCGAAGACGGACTGCTTGATCTGTCGGCGCTGCACCGCATCGATGGCCTGGGCCTGCAGCTGCTGATGCTGGCCAAGCGCGAGGCGCTGCGCGAAGGACGGCGCCTGCAGCTGGGCGGGTTGAGTAGCGCTGCGCGTGAGGCGCTGCAGCGTTGTGGACTCGTCGGCTACTTCCGCGACGAAGACTCCGTGGCGCATTTCGTCAGCCCATGAGCCTGCGCGATCGCGACCCTGCCAGCCACGCCGCATCGCCGGCCGGCAGCCTGCCGGGTGCGCGGGCGCGGCTACGGCAGCTGTCGGCGCAGCTGTTGCGATTGGCGCACCAGCCCGAGGATCGCGAAGCGATGGCCGGCGCCGCCGCCGTCGTGCGCATTCTCACGGCCGATGGGCAGCGCCTTGGCATCACCGCCCTGCATGAGTTGGCGCAGTGGCTTGAACGCCTGTTGCTTTGCCTGCATCGGCGGGAGCTGCGCTGCGACGCCGGACTCACCATGCTGCTGATCGACTGCTTGGGACATCTGGGCGAACTGCTCGATCTCGCCGCAGTGCCCGACAGCCATCCCGGCGATGCCGTGGCGGCGCAGGGACGGCGGCTGTTGGCGCGGCTGCAATCGCTGTGCGGCGAGGTACCCACGCCATCCACACCGGAGCTGACGCCGCGCGCAGCCTGGCAGGTCGAAGCGCGGCACTGGCACCTGTCGCTGCGTTTTGGCGGTCCACTGCGGACACCGGACGACGACCCGCTGCAACTGCTGGCGCGACTGGAGACCGTGGGCGAAGTGCGTGCGGTGGAAGTGTTGCCGGACGCCTTGCCGCGCGCGATCGACTGCGATCCGCAGCATTGCCATCTCGGCTTCGAAATCGCCTTCGTCGGCCCCGGCCCCACCTTGCCCACGCTGCTGGGCGCGCATGCACAGCCGCTGCTGCTGGCACCGCGCTGCGCACTGGGCGACTACGTGAGCCTGCTGCGACAACGCCCCGAAGAACCGGCGCGACTCGGCAAGCTGCTGCAATCCTGCGGCAGCCTGACCCGCCTGGAACTCGGCTATGCCCTGGCCGCGCTGGCGCACCCGCCGCAACGGCCGCGGCCGGTGGGCTGAGCGCTCAGGCCGGGTCGGCCGGCTGACAGGGCCGCGGCTGCGCTTCCATCCCGTCCGCGCCCGGCAACAGCGCGCGCCAGTCGAAGTCGGCCTCGGACTCGAAGTCGATCCACCACTGCAGGCCATCCTCGCTGCGCGGCTCCAGCTGCGGCGCGAAGCCGGCCGCGCGCAGTTCCTCGCGGCGACGCTCGGCATTGCCCAGATCGCGGAACATGCCGAGCGAAATCGCATGCCGCTGCTCGCCGGCGCTGACCAGGTAGTAGTCGCGGATGCCGCGAGCCACCAGCTGCCGCGCCGTTTCCATCGCTGCTTCGCGATCGGCGGCGGGTGGCAGGAAGACGCGATAGCCGAGCAGCTGCGAACCCGGCAGCTCGCGCATCTGGATGCGCGCGACCGCGGGCGTCAAGCGCGCCATCGCCTCGCGCATCGCCTCGACATCAGTGAACGGCCCGAGGCTGAGGCAGCTGCCGCTGTGTTCGGCAACCGCCGGCAACGGCGGCAGCTCGGGAACTTCCGCCAGCAAGGCCAATGGCGGCACGCCCTCGGCTTGCGTCAGCGGCTGCGGCTTTGGCGCCGGCTGCAACCACCACCACAGCCCGGCGCCGATGTTCAGGCACGCCAACAGCAGCATCACCCCGCGCAGCTTCATGCGTTGTCCTTTGCAGTCAGGGCATAGCGCGCCAAACCCTCCAGCACCAGCTGCGGTCGCAATTGCAACGGCATCGGTAAGGCGTCGGCCAGTGCAGCGGCACCGCCACCGCAGAGCACGACATCA
>DASUOA010000160.1:0-3200 GCA_036276895.1 Arenimonas sp.
ATCGCCGGCAGCACGCCGGTCACCTTGTAGGTCGCCCCGGAGAGGTCGCCCTCCAGCCCCTGCGGCACCAGCCGCTCGATGATCTTGCCGTCGGCCGCCACGTGCACCAGGCTCGGGCCATATTCCTCGCCGATCCAGAAGGTGCCGTCCTTCAGCCGCACCAGGCCTTCGGTGTCGAGGCCGTTGGGGTCGAACGGTAGCTGCTTGCCGTCCTTGTCGAACGCCGCTTCGGTCTTGGCCGCCTTCAGCGGATTGCTGAGGCCGGTGATGGTCTTGCCCGCCGCATCCTTGAGCGGGATCCAGTCGGTGGTGACGAAGGTGCCGTCGTCGTTCAGCTTGACCTTGACGATCGACGGCACGAAATCTGGCCGCGGGAACAGCTTGGCCTTGTCGTCGCCGGCGCAGGCCTGCGCGGTCGGGATGCCGGTGATCTTTTCCGAGGCGCTGCAGTCGATGTTCGGCCCGCGGTCGGTCAGCGCGTAGAATTCGTCCGCCGGATCGCCCGGCATGTGGAACAGCGCGCTGCCGATGCCGATGGTGAGGTCCAGCGTCTTGCCGCCGGCGAACTCGACCTTGCCCAGTTGCAGCTTCGCATCCATGCTTTCCAGCACCTTCACCGTTTCGTCGGCGCGCGCAATCCCGGCGCAGGCTAGCAGCGCGGTGCCGATCAGCAAAATTTGGCGAATCTTCCCCATGGAACCCTCCTGTCAGTGAAACCAGCGCAGGAGGGTTAGGCTGCTCCCATGACAGATCGGTTTCAGTTGCTTGAAGCTTTGGTTCTGGCGAGCGAGTCCAGCACGCCTTGCAGGATGAAGGCGGCGGCCGCCTGATCCACCACCTTGTCTCGCTTGGCGCGGGTGACGTCGTGCGCGATCATCTCGCGCTCGACTGCCAGGGTGGACATCCGCTCGTCCCAGAGCAGGACAGGGAAATCTTTCAGTTTCAAAAGGTTCGCGGCGAATTGTCGGGTGGATTGGCAACGTGGCCCCTCGCTGCCGTCCATGTTCAGCGGCAGCCCGATCACCAGCCCGCCGACCCCGCGCTCCGCCGCCAGCTTCAGCAGCGCGTTGGCGTCGGCGGTGAACTTGCTGCGCTTGATGGTGCTGATGGGCGAGGCGACGCTGAGCATGGGATCGCTCAGCGCCAGCCCGATGGTCTTCTCGCCCAGATCGAGTCCCAGCAGCCGCTGGTTCCGCGGCAGCGCTTCGCGCAGCGCGGCAACATCCGCGACGATCACGACGGCTCACGCCATCGCGGGGACCGGCGCGCGCTCGCGGATCGGCAGATGGACGATGGCCGACAGAACACCCAGCGCAATGGAGACCCACCAGACCGCATCATAGTTGCCCTGCGTGTCATACAGCCAGCCGGCCCAATAGGCGCCGATGAAGGCGCCGATCTGATGGCTGAAGAAAGCGATGCCGAACAGCATGGTAAGATAGCGCGTGCCGAACAGCCGCGCCACCAGGCCGCTGGTCGGCGGCACGGTCGACAGCCACAGCAGCCCCATCGCCGCGCCGAACACGCGGATCGAGACGTCGGTCACCGGCAGCAAGAAGAAGGCGGCGATCGCCACCGCGCGCAGGAAATAGATCGCGCTCAGCAGGTATTTCGACTGCATCTTGCGCATCATGAGTCCGATCGCGATGCAGCCGACGGCATTGAAGCCGCCCACCAGCGCCAGCGAGTCCGACGCTGCCTTGGGCGGCAGCCCGCACAGCATGGCGAATTGCGGCAGGTGGAAACCGATGAAGGCGAGATGGAACCCGCACACGAAGAAGCCCGACACCAGCAGCAGGTAGGAGCGGTCCTCGAATGCCACGCGCAGCGCACCGCTGATCGTGGTGGCGCCGGTCGCGTCCGTCGGTGCCGCCGCCTGCTTGGGGCCGCGCGGCAGGGCAAAGGCGCACAGGGCGATCGCGATGCTGACCACGGTCAGGATCTGCAGGGTCGGCTTCCACTGCAGGGTCTCGATCATCGCCTGGGTCGCGGGCATGAAGATGAGCTGCCCGACCGAGCCGCCGGCGGTGACGATGCCGCCATAGAGGCCGCGCTTCTCCGGCGGCGAGGCGCGCATCACCGCGCCCAGCACCACCGACATGCCGCTGCAGGCAAGTCCGATGCCGACCAGCACGCCGCTGCCGATGCCGAACACCAGCTCCGACTGCGCCTCGCTCATCACCCACACGCCGGCCACGTAGGCGACGCCGCCGAAGAACGCGACCCACACCGGGCCCTTGGTGTCGGCGATGGCACCGGCCACCGGCTGGAACGCTCCCCACAACAGATTCTGGATCGCCCAGGCGAGCGACAGCGCCGCGATGCTCCAGCCCAGCTCGGCATGAAGCGGCGGCAGGAACAGCCCGAACGTCTGGCGGATGCCGAACGTCAGGATCATCGACAAGGCGCCGATGCTGAGGACAAAGATCGATGCGCGGCGTGACATCACGGCAGGCTACCCCGAAATGCGCGTGCTCTCGGCAACCATGCTAGTGACAGTTGGGCGAATCCGATAGGCCGTGGTGAAGCATGCGCGCTTGCCGCAAGCGCATGGCTTGGCAGGCACTTGTAACGGGACAATCTATTGCGCGAGCTGCGGCTTGAGCGGCGCGGCCGAGGTCTGCCGGGCGAAGCGGATGGCAGCCAGGATGGCCGGCAGGCCGAGCAAGCCGCCGATCAGGAACGCCCACACGATCGGGCGCGTGCTGGGGTCGATGTCCGGAAATCCGGTGCTGGTCGCGATGATGCCCGCGAAGGCTGCGCCCAGTGCTGCGCCCAATCCCTCGAACGTCGGGATGGCGCCGGAGGTCACGTCCCGTTCCGCCGACGCGCTGGTCGCGATGGTGCGCTGGCAGATGAAGCCGTTGCTGATGCCGAACCCGACCCCGCACAACGCCAGCCCGGTCATGATGACCAAAAGGTTCTCGACCTCGATCGCCCATGCCAGCATGAACATGCCGATGGTGAGCAGGATCGGACCGACGATGATCAGGCGCGTCGCCTGCTTGTCGTCCAGGCGGGCCACCACCATGGCGCTGAACGACCAGCCGAGGGCGGTGATGGAGCCGACTTGTCCCGCATGCATGACGCTCATCCCGAGATGGACCTGGGCGATGAAGGGGACGAAGAGGAAGACCGCGGCCTCCGCCAGCGGCATCAGTCCGATGATCCATAGTCCGAGCGAGCTTGCCGAGCGCGAC